>CAKRCL010000005.1 GCA_934307335.1 uncultured Dorea sp.
ATCATTCTTGCTGCACCGACTGGAAGAGCAGCAAAGAGAATGTCCGAAGCAACTGGAATGGAAGCAAAAACGATTCACCGGTTATTGGAATATAAACCGCCGGAAGGTTATCAGAAGAATGAAGAGCATCCGCTGGAAGGCGATGTGCTGATCTTGGATGAATGTTCCATGATTGATATCATGCTGATGTATAATCTTTTAAAAGCATTGCCGGAGCAGATGTCCCTGATCCTTGTAGGGGATATAGACCAGCTTCCAAGTGTCGGAGCGGGGAATGTGCTCAGAGATATTATTGATTCCGGATGTGTTCCGGTAGTCCGTCTGACACGGATTTTCCGTCAGGCACAGGGAAGTCGGATTATCATGAATGCACACCGGATTAATAAAGGGGAAGGCATTGATATGAGAGGCGGGAAAGATTCTGACTTTTTCTTTGCCACCAAAGAGAGTAATCAGGAAGTGGTAGATACCATCGTCCAGTATTGTAGGACGAACCTGCCGAGATACTATCATGTAGATCCACTGCAGGATATCCAGGTGCTGACTCCGATGCAGAGGGGCGAATGTGGTGCAGTGAATCTAAATCAGGTACTGCAGGAAGCCATGAATCCGTCAAAGATTTTTCTGAGAAGAGGTGGGACACAGTATCGATTGAAAGATAAGGTGATGCAGATTCGGAATGATTATGATAAGGAAGTATTTAACGGAGATATCGGTACCATCACGAAAGTAGATATGGAAGAGCGGGAACTGACGGTTCTGTTTGAAGAACGGGAAGTAGTCTACGATGTGACGGAGCTGGATGAATTGACGCTGGCCTATGCAGTGACCATCCATAAATCACAGGGAAGTGAATACCCCATTGTTGTCATGCCATTTACTATGAGCCATTTTGTCATGTTGCAGAGAAATCTTCTATATACTGGAGTAACCAGAGCGAAAAAGATTCTGGTACTTGTCGGAGAGAAGAAAGCTGTATATTATGCGATAAAAAATGAAACAACAACTGGTAGAAATACATGTCTGGCAAGACGCCTGCAGCCAGACAGCAAAGAAACACAGGAAGTGAAGGCACAGCTTTTGAAAGAGGAGAAAACAGACAGTAGTGCTTCAATGAGTACACAGCAGAAGAAGGAGAAAATGATTGTCTATAAGGGAAGTATTCAGCCATCTATGGTATGTGAGATGCCGGAAGTCTATGAGGGAAATTTATGGAAACGCCTGTCACAGTCAAAGTTCAGAAGCAGCTTTTCGTTGAAAGCAAATGACCGGAGCTATGTATCTGAAAAGGGAATGGATAAAGTGCGGGAACATGCCTGTGATTTTATTAGAAAACGTCTTGCACCGGCAGAAATATCGAATGATGGAAAACAGACACCGATGAGAGGACATCCAGTTTTTGTAGCCCAGCATGCCACAGCTACCTGTTGCAGGAGATGTCTGGAAAAATGGCATCGTATTCCGAAAGGACGAGAATTGACAGAAACGGAGCAGGAATATGTTGTGGATGTAATTATGGAATGGATCAGTCGGGAAATGAAAAAATAAGTTTACAATCAATATAATTTAAGAAAATTAATAATAAGTAGTATATTTCAATAAATATATAAAAGATTAACTAGATAAAAAATATTTCTTAAGTAGAGTCTTGGACTCTACTTTTTTTGGCAAAAAACGCACATTTATAATAGCCTGTTTATGTACAATATAATTATAGGGAAAGTATTTAATTGATAATATATATGCGGTAGGAGGCTTTGTGTATGTATTACCCAAGATATAACCATTATCTGGTTTTTAGAAGAATAGGAAAAGACAAATATCATATTAAGAATTTTATTACGGAAGAGGAGTGGGAAGTATCTGAATTTTATGCGAAATTCCTCAAGTCTCTAGATGGAAAAACTGATCCGTATGAAGTCTTTTCAGAACAGCTAAGTAATGATGACATTGACTACATTCTTAAAGAGATGGCAGACGAAGGTTTTTTTGACAATGACGAAGGAGTTATATCATTAGGAATTGGCTCGGCAATTCTTCCATTATGGATTCCTAATATAACTAGAGTACATAGAATTATGGGGGCGTTATGGAACAAACTTCTTCTGTTTACATGGTTACCATTACTCATTGCAGGGGGGTATGTATTTTTGAGTTATAACTGGGAGCCAGTAGAAAGGGGATTTGGAACAGTTACGGGATATATTCTCGGTTTTGGAGTTGGAATGTTCCTTCACGAATTGAGTCATGCTTTTGCCTGCATTGGATATAGTTCAAAGAATCAATTCTTCGAAATGGGTGTTATGATTCATAGTTTTCTTCCGGGAGCATATGTGCTGATTGACTACTCTGAAATGCGTAATCGTTTTAAACGAGCACAGATTAATGCTGCGGGAGTTGAATGTAATATGGCTCTTTGTGGATTGTTCCTTTGCTGTCTCAAGTTAGCGATAGTAGATTCAACGGCTCTGATTATTGCTGCACTTTTGAACTTAGTCTTGGCGATTTTCAATACCACTATGATTTCTGGGATTGATGGTTTTGAGATTTTTAGGGAGATATTTGCAAATAGTGATGATTTTATGGAGCGTGTCAAAAATCTTATTTTTAACAGAAAGAAAAAAAGAGTACTTCGCAATAAAGGAATTAATGGTAAGGCAACAATTGCTGCATGCTACATTCTTGTACTTTTGCAGGTCTTATTACCAATCGTTCTGATTATGGATGTAATAAGCATAGTCAGCGCATTTTTTATTTAGTTATGAGGGAGGACTATAAGATGAAGTACAAGACAAGTGTATTTATTTGGACACCATTTTTATTAGCAGTAATGTCTGCACATTTCAAGTCTATTGGGCTTGTGGCAGCAACAGTAATTCTCATGTTTATTATAGTTGCTATTTTACCGTTTACTCATAAAAGAGAGAATCTTTGGCTATTCATTCTCTGGGCTGTTTGTAGTATCCCGATTAACAGCTTTCTTCTTAATGAGTATCCACAGTGGAGATATTTGTTGTTTAACGGTGATAGCGGAGTGTTTAATATTCTTTCAATGACTGAGATGATTCTAATATGCACCAGTATTGAAGAGGTAGTGATAGCACTTGTTGGACGTAAAATATGGAAAAAGCAATATGTATTAGAATTACCTGAAATTGAGAAGAAATCGATATCTTTGGAATAGGAGGTGAGGTAGTATATGAGCAAATATATGTTACAGACAGAAGATGACTTTGAAGATAATGAAGATATTGACAAGAAAGAGATAGATGATAGTCAGAAAGACATGCTGTTAGAGCCATATGAGGCTCTTGTCTATAGTATGAGAAAATATGGTAAACCCAATCTACCCTATCTTATGAAAGCAACAGGACGAGGACTTGAAGAACTGGTTGCAGATCTTGAATTATATCAGGATCCGGTTAGATATGATCTTCATCAGGATGCGTTGGAAGATTGGTATATGTTGTCTGATTATCTGTATAACAAACATATTCCTAGACTTTATAAAGAAGCAGAGAAAATGGAGGAAATTTACCCAGGACATTTTAAACGCAATCTGGCAATCCTCCAAAAACATTATCCAAAGCTTTGTGGTTTGACAGCATATGATTTACCATTGGGGCATCGGGTTGTACCGAACTGGTTATATGGAGAAATATTTAAAGAAATATTAGAACTGTATCAAGCTCCAAAAGTTACTTATAACAAGGTAACTGGACGTTATACGGTTGATTTCTATGACAAACCGAGTCATGTTAAAGAGTATACAGACTATGGTATCAAGAAAAAAGGATTTTCAAAAGCAATCACACCATTGATGAATATGGATGATATTCCGGTTCAGGATTCTGTGTATGACGGGGAAACCTCTAAATATAAGTACGTAAATAACGAAACCGACAAGGCTGAATTAATGAGAAAACTGAAGAAATTTATGGAGGAATATTTTAAATGTCTGGCAAAGCGTATGGAGGACCGAGAAGTATATGAAATGATTTGCGACAGATATTGTAAATCTATTGGTGGATATTACAAAAATACAATCCATTGTGACTGGATAAAGATTCCTAAGCTGGATCATATTTTAAGAGACTATCAGAAAGATGGAATAGGAGCGGCTGTAATGAATCCTGTGACGTTTTTTGCCTGGGGCACCGGAGCAGGTAAAGGACTTGGAATGTTGGCTTCAGCTTCAGAAATGAAACGTCTTGGTATCAGCAAGAAGATTATGATGGTGATCCCAAATGCAAGCTTTGAGAACTTCCTTATGGAGATTGAAAAATTTTTCCCAGATAAGGAATATTTGGTTATATACCCTAAGAAATTTTCTAAAAAGAAAGAATACTATTTGGGACATATAAGAAATCACGGTGACGAATATGAAGCTATTATTATGGCAGTGTCTTCATACACGATGCTTGATATGACGAAAAGCTACTATCTTGCTGAGAATGAACGAGAAACAAGGAAAGTTAAGTCTGCTTTAAATGCAGAAAATGCTGGCAATTTATACAGCGAAGATGCTGGAATCTTAAAACGAAGATTGAAGTTTCTGGAGAAAAAACGAAAGGAAATCAATGAGAAAAAGTCTAAGGTTTGTGATGTTTGGGATACATTAGGCATTCAGGCACTTTTTATTGATGAATGTCAGGAATTTAAAAATGTTACTCTGAAATGCGGGTTTGCTCATATTACTGGTGTGACAACCACAGGATCCCCCAAATGTGACAAGAACATGGAAAAGGTCCATTGGGTGTTACGCGGAGAAGATGGTGTGGAAGGACGAGCAGTATTTGCCACAGCAACACCGCAGAAGAATAGTATTTCAGAAACGTATGTATGGCAGAAGTATTTGAGTCAGGATGAATTAGCTTATTCTGGAATGCATAGTTTTCAGGAGTGGATGAAGAATTTTACTGAGGTTGAAACAAAACCGGCTGTTTCGCAGGATCTTCAGTCAATGAGTATCCAGACAAGATTAAAATATCATAACCTGACAGATCTGCATGCCATGATGTCTGTGTTTATGAATTATTACAACATTGAAGAAGGGAAGCTTAATCTGCCTAAGCATGGTCCTTACAAAGATGTAGTGATTCCGGCTACTCAGGACGAGATTGAAGCATTTGAGGAAATAGCAGAAAAGTTGAAGGATTGGCACGATGGATTATTAACCTCTAGGGAATACAATCCTCTTATGGCAACAATCGAGGGAAGAGCTATTTCGTCAGATATCAGACTTAAATATCCGTCTGTAGTTCCGAAAAAAGGAAGCACAAAAGCAGAGGTTTGCAGCAGTATTGTATGTGAGAACCATGAAAAATATCCGGGCACTACACAGGTTGTTTTTTGCGATTTATCTGTTCCTAAGGACACGTTTAATCTTTATGACGAAATGAAGAAGCATATGATTCGAGGAGGAATTCCGGAAAAAGAAATCGCATTTATTCACGATGCAGATAATCCAGTTAAAAAGAAACAACTCCTTGAGGATATGCAGTCAGCAAAGATAAGAGTATTAATAGGGTCAACAGCTAAGGCGGGGGTCGGTTTAAATATAGCCCAAAAGCTAAAGGTTATCATTCATTATGACTGTCCGTATTCTCCGGCAGATCTTCGTCAAAGGAACGGAAGAGGAATCAGAGAAGGTAATGAGAATGAGGAAGTGATTATTATTCGTCTCATAAAGGAACGTTCCTATGATGCAGTTAGTTGGGACCGGCTTCAGATGAAACAGGGATGGATCGAGGCTTTTAATTCAACACTGATGAGTGAAAACCAAAGGGATATGGGCGATTTAGCCGACAATTCCTTATCTTATGGGGAGGCCGTTGCCTATGCTCTTGGTAAACCGGAACTGAAAAGATACGTTGAGACAGAAAATGAACTGAAACGTATGTTGATTGCCAGTCGTCAAAGAGCTCGAGAGCTTCAAGAGATGAACGAGTTGATTGCAACGATTCCGAAAGATATTGTCAGACGCGAACAATATATTTCTATTATTGATGCTGATCTTGCTTATTACAAGAGGATAAAATCAGCGATGACAGATACTTCTAGGAAGGAATTTGGCAGTAGTCTCATTGAGGCTATCAGTAGGTCACGTCATAGTGAAACATTTAGGCCAGTTACTTTTAAATACCAGGGATTCAGAGTCATTGTTCCATCATTGAAAAAGGACGAAGATCCGTATGTAAAATTACAGGGTGTAAACGGCGGTAATTACAAAGTGAAAATGGACACAGATAAACCCTTGGGATGTTGTCAGATTCTGAATCATTATCTGGGAACTCAATTAAAAATGATTCGAGATAGGCATGAAAAACAATGTGTTGATGGTCGTACCAACATGAGACATGCCTTGGAAGAAATCAAAAAGGGAAATACTTACATAAAACAAATAGAGGCTTTGCGCATGGAGATTGAGAAAATGGAAAAAGAATTAGAAGAATTGAATGCGTAAACAAGGACGGTAAAGGCAGGGGAATCAAATTGGAGGTGATGAAAAATGTCTAAGCTTAATGTAACTCCATGTACAATTAAACAGGTAAAAGAAAGTATGCTTATGTATTATTTGAATGGTATTAGAAAGGGGGTACCAGTAAAGGGTCTGGATGCTATTTTCTTGTGGTCATGTCCCGGTGTTGGAAAAAGCCAAATGGTTCAGCAAATTGTAGATGAGTTATCAGTTGAAATTGGGAAAAAAGTCAGATTTGTTGAAATTAGGCTTTCAGAATGTTCTATATTTGAACTTCTTGGTTTAATGCATCGTGATCCGGATAGTAATAGTGTTGTCTACGACGCTCCACCGATTTATAAAGTGGAGGAAGAAGAGGAATTTGTAGTTTATCTGTTCGACGAAATGGATAAAGCTTCTAAACAGTTGCAGGCTGCAGCTCTTCATTTAGTACTTGATAAGGTATATTGGCAGTATGAACTACCAAAGAACAGTATTGTTATTGCAGCAGGAAATCCAGAGAATATTGATGGGGAATTGTTTTCCAAGTTTGCACCTGAACTTAACAATCGTTTTTGTCATTATCTTTTAGAAGCGGATTTTCCGGCCTGGGAATTCTGGGCAAGAGCGAATGGCGTTAACCATTATGTAATCAGCTTCTTGGAGTCAAATCAGCATCTTCTGTATTCGGAAGATGCTGGGATGGAGCATACATCATTTAATACCCCACGAACATGGATGAAAGTATCTGCCTATCTAAATGTAATGATGGAAGACAATCAGATCCCTTGGGATGTGTGTTATTTTGCCATCGGAGGATATCTTGGTTCAGAATTGGCACTTCAGTTTAAAACATTTTGTTTGACTGAGGGGTTGATGCCACGTCCAGAAGATATTGTCCAAGGCAAGAGCATCATGATACCGAAGAAAGCTGATTTGAAAGATGCTGTTTCTAAAAGTCTCGTGAAGTATTTGGCTTCTCATAAGGAAAAATTATCACAGCGAGAGTGGGCTTTTGCGAGGGAATACATGGATGCATTTCCGGAAGAATATGCTATAGTTTTTTATAGAAATATTGCTGCGCATAATCTGCAGAATCGCATGATGGGATTTATGTCCGATCATGAAAGAGTGCTTTGGAAGAGAAGATATGCTGCAAGCATGAATATCGGAGGATAAATAATATGGCGGATGAGTCTGGTGTAGCAATGACAATGAAAAGAATGAAAGAAATTAGACGACATCTGATAAAGGACTATCCGTTTTTTGGTGAATTAATCATGAATTTAAATCTTGCGGTAGCAGATGTTGGAACGGCTTGTACGGATGGAAAATACTTGATTATGGATTCGAAATTTGTCGAACATCTTAGTGTTAAAGAATTGGAATTTGTGTATATGCATGAGGTAATGCATGTTGTGTTTCTGCATTGCTATCGAAGAAATGGAAGACATAAATATCTGTGGAATATAGCTTGCGATCTTGTTGTAAACAGTAACATCGTCATGGCAATGGGGATTGAGGACTTACTGGTTGCTGGCGAATATGTACTGCATAGAATCAACGGGGTCGAAGCTTATCATTATACCGCGGAGGAAATATACAATCTGTTGTTATGCGATGGAGTCGCTTCTGATTGTTCTGATTTTAAGGAAATTGATTCACATGAAATATGGGAAGAGCTAGCTTCTGATGAGAAGAGAGAGGCAATGGAGCGTTGGAATGAATTGTCACTAGAAGCAACTGGCAAATGGTATGGAAAAGGCGTTGGTATTGCCGCAGGGAGTTTGAAACGTTATCGGGATGCTCTTTACAAAGCTCAGTTGAAGTGGAAACAGATTGTTCGAGATTTTGTTCGATATAGAAATAATGAGCAGGATTATGGTTTTAGACCTCCAGACCGAAGATTCGCTGAAGAGGAGTATATCTATCCTGGGTTGAACGATGCAGAAGAAGCTGTTGTTGAGGATATCTGGATATTTATCGATAAATCCGGATCGATGTCTGTGAAAATGATTATGGATATCGTCCATGAGATAGAGTGTGGATTGCAACAGGTCAAACATATGAAAGCTATGGTTTCCTTCTTTGATACTACCATAACTACTCCTATATCAATTGAACAATTAAAGGATTTTATGAAAGTTAAGGTACCAATTCCGGAAGGAGGAACATCGTTTCATAGTATATTTCAATATGCTGTCTGTAATAGGAAAAAGTATATGCCGAGAGCAATGATTATATTAACAGATGGATATGCGGCATTTCCAGATAAGAACCCGATGAAAGATGTGGACGTGCTGTGGATTATAGTTAATAATACGAATGCTAAGCCTAACTTTGGAAAGCACATCAATATTAATAGTGTTTAAAGAGTAACAAATAACCCTTCCAATCTAAAGAATAGAAAGGAAGGGTTAAGTGCATACTCAGAAAGTATTATTCAGCAGTATACTGATCAAATAAATCCAGTGCTAATGCGCTGTATGCCATACCAGGTCCGCCACAGATCAGTACTGCGGCATTCAGTCCTGCTGCCAGTTCTTCTTTTGTTCCGCCGACATTGATGTAATTCATTACATGAGAATAGATACATGGCTCACATTTTCTTGAAACTGCTGCGACAAGGATTAATAATTCCATAGTTTTCGCATCTAATGGTCCAGCATTTTCCATTGCCGCGGTAACTGTAGCACCGAAAGCCCCCATTACTTCCGAATTTGCTTCAGCGTATACACCAAACTGTCTCTGATAATCTGCTAATTTTTCCTTTGCGTTCATAAAAAACCTCCATGCTTAAAAATTGATAAGGTAAGTATAACATGGAGGGAGCAGGATCGGATAATTGATAATTGTTATGTGTGGTATTGAGATGGTCTATGAGACAGACGATACGGCTGGATGAAGTAATGATAATAGGATATATTTTTTTAAAATAGATGTTTTTAGAATTATGGAAGAAGCACCGTGCCTTATAGCAGTGCTTAATACAAATCAAAAAAACTCCGTTTGAAAATATTGGGAATGAAAAACGAATTGTTGCTGTTGGATTTGCAAATGAAGTTCCAGCTAAAAGACCACGGAAACCACTCGCAGATATCGTTGACTATAGATAAATGTATATGTTTAACGGAGTGTTAAATTGAAGTTTGCGGGAGTCCATAACTAAGAAGCGATTGAAGCAGGACAGTGAGCATTAGATAGTTTACAGACGGTGTATATAAGGAAAAGATAGTGAATCAAGTAGAAAATACTAAAAAGAAAAGCCTAACTGTTTTTAACATTGATTTTACACAAATTCGTATATAGATTTGATTTCCGCCTTTTATAATATATAAGAATGCTGAAGGCATTTTTGAAAATAACGGGAGAGAAAAGTAGAAATGAACGATAATATGACTTTTGCAAATCTTGCTGGGAAGACTGGAAAAATGATGACGGAAAGAGGTGTAATATAGAATGATAAAGAAAAACAGCGTTCGAAAATTGTTAGTTCTTTTGTTGATGGCAATGCTGGTAACTGGAATAACAGCATGTGGAAGCCGAGAAGAACCATTGCCGGATTTGTCAGATATGGGAGCCGTAACACCTGTATCAAGAGAAGAAGGTTCGGGAACCAGGGCAGAATTTGAGAGTCTCTTGAATCTGTCGGAAAGTGATAATGGAATAGTTACTGATTCTACGGAAGAAGTTCTGAAAAAAGTGGAAGAAGATAAAAATGCAGTGGGATATGTTGCATATAGTTCTGCAACAGATATTGATGGAAAAATACTTCAAATTAATGGAATCGTTCCTTCGGAGAAAAACATAAGTAATGGAAGATATTCTCTTTGTAGAGATTATTATCTGGCTTATAGTGGAGCACTGACAGAGGTGGAACAGGATTTCCTGACCTATGTAAAGAGTAAAGGACAGGATATTGTAAAACAACATTGTATTCCGACTGACAGTGCAACAACGTTCCTTTCGAATCAGTCCGAAGGAAAGATTCTGGTCGAAGGTTCTACTTCGATGCAACCAATGGTACAGGCACTTGTAGATGACTATCAGAAACAGAATCCGAATGCTGAAATAGAAGTGAAAGCAACAGATTCTTCAAGAGGAATCATGGCAGCGATAAGTGGAGAATGTGATTTTGCCATGTCATCCAGAGAATTAAAGGCTTATGAAGCAGAACTTCTGGAAACAAAAGTCATCGGAAAAGATGCTGTAGCTATTGTGGTGAATAAAGAAAATCCATTGGAAAATCTTACAATAAAACAACTTACAGATTTGTATAATGGAACCTATAAAAACTGGGGAGACCTTTCTTGAGAAAAACGAATGATTATCTTTTATTTTCCATTATTGAAAGAATCTCCTGATCGGTCTGTGCCATCCCATTTTGTCCGATTCGCGCCATATTTCGGATACATTCTTCTGGAGTAGAAGCACAGATTCCATCACTGACGCGAAGTGGTGCATCAGAGACTGCTGTGATTGCGCACATCAGTGCGGTCATTGAGCCGCTTGCTACTTTTAAGGAACAGCCGACTTTTCCACCATCGCAGATCATTCCGGTCACAGTTCCGGACATGTTGCGTACCGCAAAACCAAGCTGCTCATCGGTTGCGCCAAGAAGATATGCAATTCCTACGGATGCAGCTGTCGAAGAAGCCATTACACAGGAGCACATTGGAGAGAGCTTTCCAATATATGCATTAATATAACGATTCACAAGATGAGCAATCGCCAGTGCACGTACTTTCTTTTCTGTTGAGACTTTCAATGTATCTGCCGCTTCACTTACAGGCAGAATTACAACCAGACCTTTCGTACCGGCTCCGGAACTGCTCATTGTTGGCAGTGGACATCCATCCAGGCGGCTTTCTGCTGCTGAGCTGACTTTCAGCATAATTCTTGTCATCAGATCATTTGCTAGAAGCACTGAGCCCTTTCCCTTGCGAAATGTATTTGCAATCCCGATTCCTGTCTGGTTTTTCTCAGAATATGCAGCTAACTCTTCATTCATCTTCACACCGGCTAAAAGAAATTCCAGTTCATCTTTTGTTGCACTATCTGCTAGTTTGCGGATCTGTGCTATCGTCATTTTTTTGAGTTCTTCGATCAAAGGGTCTTCCATTGCTTTTCCTTCGCTCTGATTTTGCAGTAAAACGATTTCCCCATCTTTTTCCAGATAGACAAGATTCGTGTGTGCGCCTCGGATGATACTTACTGTTTTTTCGCATTCACCGGAAAGAGTACATTTCACATACAGTCCTTTTTCCTCTTCGTTTATCTTTACTGAAACTACGCCTGTATCAATCAGTGCGTCCACCTGTTCCATAATTTCCGGTGTGATGTCACCAAGAAGTTCCAGATTTTTCTCTGGGTTTTTCAAGAATGCACCGAGTGCTGCCGCATATTTTAGTCCTACATGACTGCAGTTTGGAATCCCGGCTGACATGCCATTTTTATAAATTCCGGCATTGACTTCCACTTCAATCTGACAGATTTTTTTCGCCCTGATTTTTCCGGCATTTGCTGCACATAGCGCAACGCATACCGGTTCTGTACAGCCAAGTGCCGGAACTACATCTTTCTTTAATAGTGTAATCATTTCATCTTTATGTAACATCATTTTCCTCCATAGATTAACTGTTCCCAATTTTCATAATGAATTCATTATATTTCATATCTTTGCAAATGTCGAATTTATTCCGGCACTGGAAGCAATCTGTGTTACAGACAAATCCGAGATTGTTAAAAGTTCTTTGTATGCGTCTATTCTTCAATCAGCAGGTAGTTGATTGGAGACTGGCCAATATGTTCTGTAAAAGAATGTGCTAAAAAAGGATAGGTTTTGTTTTCTCGAAATATATACCAGAAGAACTTGCAATAATCCATGGCATACTTTTTTAAAACCAGGTTTTTTGTCTTAATTTTTCAATAGATTAAAAAATTACAAGGATTTAACATTATTTGACACAAGTGTGATAGTAGAGGGGTGGAATAAAATTTTATAATAGAGCAGAAATTTGAAAGTGAGGGAAAAAATATGCCATCTACATATGCACATTATCGGATGGGACAGGAAGTATTTGAGCAGCTTTCTGGTTCTGCACGAGCTATCATTACAGAAAATAAACAACTATATGATATAGGACTACATGGGCCGGACATTTTGTTCTACTATCATCCACTTATAACGAATTCAGTAAATTCGATAGGATATGGATTGCACGAACATACTGGAAAATATTTTTTTGAAAGAGCTGCAAAAATCATAGAGATGAGCTCTGATAAAAGAGAAGCCTTTGCTTATATTTTCGGATTCATCTGCCATTTTGCATTGGATTCAACCTGTCATGGATATATCGACGAAAAGATAGCTCAAAGCGGAGTTTCACATACGGAGCTTGAGGTCGAGTTTGATCGAAGTTTGATGGAAGAAGATGGGTGGAACCCTGTTTGCCATGAACTGACAGGTCATATAATTGCATCTATGAAAAATGCGGAAGTGATTGCTCCGTTTTTTCCAGGGACGAGTTCAAAACAGATTGAAAAATCACTGAACGGAATGATTCATTATAATCATCTGCTGCTTGCTCCTTCAAAAATAAAACGAGCATGTATTTATGCGCTGCTTCGGTTAACAGGAAATTATAAAGAAATGCATGGATTAATAGTAAATTTCAAAGCAAATCCTGCATGTGAAGATAGTACAGAAAAGCTACATCAACTGTATATTGTGGCAAAAAATGAAGCAGTTTTGCTAATAAATGAGTTTAACAAACATATTTTTAAAGAAGGTGTATGGAATGAACAGTACGATTATACATTTGGCGGGAAAAAAGAAGATGAGGAGTAGGACGATGAAGGCTGGAATGACGAGAGAAGAGAAAAATTGGGTGTTATATGATGTTGGAAATTCCGCATTTGTACTACTTGTATCAACGATTATGCCGATTTACTTTAATTATTTGGCTGAAAATGCAGGGATTTCTTCTGTTAATTATCTGGCATACTGGGGATATGCTGCATCAGCAGCAACAGTGATCGTTGCATTGCTTGGTCCGGTATTCGGAACATTGGCAGATACAAAGGGATTAAAAAAGCCGATTTTTACAGCAACGATGTTAATTGGTGGAGTAGGATGTTTGGCACTTGGTCTTGCCGGACAATGGCTTATATTTTTGCTGATCTATATTATTGCAAAAACTGGTTTTTCCGGAAGCCTGATTTTTTATGATTCTATGCTTGGAGATATTACGACAGAAGAGAGGATGGATAATGTTTCCTCACAGGGATATGCATGGGGATATATAGGAAGCTGCGTCCCGTTTATTGTATGCCTTGGAATCGTACTCGGATCGGGAAAAATTGGAATCAGTATGGAGACAGCGATGACGGTTTCTTTTGCAATTGTTGCCATTTGGTGGGTAGGGGCAACGATACCACTTTTAAAAATTTATAAGCAGAAACATTATGTGGAAAGACAGCCCAATGCAATTAAAAATAGTTTTAAACGTTTGGGTATTACTTTAAGAAATGCAAAAAATGAAAAGAAAATCTTTTTATTTTTGCTGGCATTTTTCTTTTATATCGATGGAGTTTATACAATTATCGATATGGCGACAGCCTATGGAACGGCACTTGGATTTGACAGTACAGGATTGTTGTTAGCACTGCTTGTAACACAGATAGTAGCATTTCCGTTTGCAATTTTGTTTGGCAGATTATCAACTGGTCATAATACAGAGAGGTTAATTACAATCTGTATTGCAGCGTATTTTGGGATTGCTGTGTTTGCAATGTTCTTAAAAGAACAGTGGCAGTTTTGGATCTTGGCGGTTTTAGTCGGTATGTTTCAGGGAGGAATCCAGGCATTGTCCAGATCATATTTCGCCAAAATTATTCCACCAGAAAAATCAGGAGAATATTTTGGACTTATGGACATATGTGGAAAAGGAGCGTCATTTCTGGGAACGACTGTAATCAGTCTTATATCACAGTTTACTGGAAAGGTTAATATTGGTGTGGGAGCAATTTCTCTGTTTTTTATACTTGGAATGATAGTTTTTCGAATGGCAACAACAGAAGAACTTCAACGAATATAGAAAAAAAGCTCAGTAATTGAGGAATGATATTTTATTCATCAATCACGTGTCCAAGTTTTATATGCTCTTCTACAATTTGTTTTATACAATCCCAGACTTCTGGAGAAGTCTCTGCAATGCGTTCATTTCTTTTGTAAATTTGAGATTTTTTCACTTGGTGTTCACTCCAACTTTTCCCATTGCTTTCATGGTTCAAAAGCAGTGGCTGGAAATTATCCAATAAATGTGCATATTTCGCGTCAGCACTTTCGTACGCTTCAAATTCGTCCCACAGTTCCCGGAAGTATCTGCCCTGGTCTTCCGGGAGCATGCCGAAGATTCGATCTGCCGCAGCCAGTTCTCTGGCGCGTTTAGTCTTAGCACCCTCTGTATCGTATGCATAAGTATCACCGGCATCGATTTCTACCAGATCATGAATCAATATCATAATGATAACTTTGAATACATCTACCTCTTCGGTGGCATATTCTTTTAGGAGAAATGCAGCAATCGCCAGATGCCAGGAATGTTCTGCATCATTTTCCTTTCTCTTTCCGTCTGCAAGATATGTCTGTCGAAAAATATTTTTTACTTTATCAATCTCCATTAAAAATGTAAGTTGTTGTTTCATTCTGTCCATAGTAGGATCCTTCTTTCTACGTTCTTATACAAGAAATTGTACTCTTTTACTTAGTCTGCCGCAACCCATTCTTTGTAGATGTGAGGAATTCTTGATATAGGTGGGGTTTGACTTTTATTGTTTTTTGCATGTCATTTGTGTAATGAATAAGAATGTCAAAAACGGAAACATGTTGTAAGATGTAGGTTATCAGATGGCTTGCTCTTGACACCAAATAAAAATCGATTTATACTAAACATTGTAAATAAAAGGGGAGCTTGTGACAGCAGGCTGAGAGGAAGTCTTCAACTTCGACCCAGAACCTGATTTGGATAATGCCAACGTAGGAACGTATAAGATGATGTTACGGGAGATACATTGGTGTATCTCCTTTATTTATATAGGAAACCACGTCTTTTCTTCTAAGCAGGTACGAATAACAGAATAATAGGAAATTTGGAGAGTGAACGAAGTTCATGAAGGGGTGCACCACCGCGGGTGTATTCCTTTGTGAACTCTTTTTTATATAATCTATTATATAAAAAGCCTTTGGCAGGATGCGCACTCGCATTTCCGGAAAGGAGCAGCCATGATTACAGTAAATGGAGAGAACAGAACATTGGAAAATCCAGTGTCGGTAACGGAATACTTGAAAGCATGTAATTATATTCCGGTGCAGGTAGTAGTGGAATTGAATGAGGAGATCATTAAAAGAGAAAATTACGACACAACTGTACTGAAAGATGGAGATGTTGTTGAGATTCTGCATTTTATGGGCGGTGGAAGCTGCTAAGCTTCGCGATATGCGAATAGAGCGTATCATAATTTATGAGTAAACAAAGAAAGGTGGATAAAAAAATGACAACGACAAACACAAACGAAGACAAATTAATCCTGGGAGGACATGAATTTACTTCCCGTTTTATTATGGGATCTGGAAAATTTTCATTGGAGCTTATGAAAGCATGTATTGAAAAAGCAGGAGCACAGATCGTAACACTTGCTTTGCGTCGTGCTAATGAAGGTGGACTTGCTAATATTCTGGATTATGTACCGAAGGACGTAACACTTCTTCCGAATACATCCGGTGCCAGAAATGCGCAAGAAGCAGTTCGTATTGCAAGACTTTCTAGAGAGCTGGGGTGTGGAGATTTTGTAAAGCTCGAAGTTATTCACGATTCGAAATATCTTCTTCCGGATAATTATGAGACGATCAAGGCAACAGAGATCCTTGCAAAAGAAGGGTTCGTTGTTATGCCATACATGTATCCGGATCTGAATGCAGCCAGAGATCTGGTAAATGCAGGAGCAGCCTGTGTGATGCCTCTTGGTTCTCCAATCGGTTCAAATAAGGGAATCTGTACAAAAGAGTTTATCCAGATTCTTATTGATGAGATTGATCTTCCGATTATCGTTGATGCAGGAATCGGTCGTCCGTCACAGGCATGTGAAGCTATGGAAATGGGTGCGTCAGCAGTGATGGCCAATACTGCTATTGCGACAGCAGGAGATGTCCGTGTTATGGCTGAAGCGTTTAAAAAGGCAATTGAGGCAGGAAGAAGTGCGTATCTTTCAGGATTAGGAAGAATACTTGATAAAGGAGCCAGTGCGTCTTCACCTTTAACAGGATTTTTGCATGAGTAAATTGCACCGATAACAGAATACAAGTATAAAGATATACGAGAAAAGATATACGAGAGGAGCAGCATAACAGCGATGACAGAAACAATGCAGGCCAGTCAAAAAGATGGTCATTTTAATGAAAGTATCGTAAATGAAGAAATACTGGAAGATATGAAAAAGAATCGTATCGATCATATGAAGTATCTTACGGATATGGAGCAGCTGGAAGAATCAGATGTGATGGACCAGGTTATTTCTGCAATGAAAGCATATGATTATGATAAATATACAGAAGCAGATGTAAGAAGAGCGTTGGCGCATGATAACCGGACACCAGAGGATTTTCAGGCACTGCTTTCACCGGCAGCACTTCCGCTTTTAGAGGAGATTGCGCAGACTGCTCAGCTTGAAACAAGAAAGCATTTTGGAAACAGTGTGTACATGTTCACGCCAATCTACATTGCAAACTACTGTGAAAATTACTGTATTTACTGTGGGTTCAACTGTCATAATAAGATTCGCCGTGCACAGCTTAATGCAGAGGAGATTGAAAAAGAAATGTCTGCTATTGCCAAGACCGGACTTCAGGAAATATTGATCCTTACGGGTGAGAGCAAGACAAAATCCAATGTGGAGTATATTGGAAAGGCATGCGAGATCGCACGAAAATATTTTAAAGTGGTAGGTCTTGAAGTATATCCGATGAATTCGGATGAGTACGCATACCTTCATAAATGCGGAGCAGATTATGTGACAGTCTTCCAGGAGACTTACAATTCAGATAAGTATGAAACATTACATTTAGCAGGGCATAAAAGGATTTTTCCATATAGATTGAATACACAAGAACGTGCACTTAAGGGTGGCATGCGAGGTGTTGGATTTGCAGCGCTTTTAGGACTGGATGATTTTCGCAAAGATGCTTTTGCAACAGGCTATCATGCATATTTGCTTCAAAGAAAATATCCACATGCAGAGATTGCATTTTCTTGTCCAAGATTGTGTCCGATCATCAACAATGACCGTATTAACCCGATGGATGTTCACGAGCCGCAATTACTGCAGGTAGTCTGCGCATATCGTCTGTTTATGCCATTTGCAAGTATTACAGTGTCTACAAGAGAATGTGCCCGTGTTCGTGATAATCTGGTAAATATTGCAGCAACCAAGATATCCGCAGGTGTCAGTACAGGAATTGGAAGTCATGTTGAAGATATCGAAGATAAAGGTGACGATCAGTTTGAGATTTCAGACGGAAGAACGGTGGATGAAGTGTTCGATGCGCTGAAAAAGAATGGTTTACAGCCAGTTATGAATGATTATATATATTTGTAAATATTAATTTGATATATCAGATATGCAATGACTTCCGCCTCTATAGGTGGTGAGCAACAACAATATATTTTAGAGTAATGGAGATTCACAATGGTGGGTCTCTTTTTTTCGTAAAAATATAAGATCCCAATTAACGTATATTTAAAAATGTTTTACGAAAAATTAACTAATCCATGTCGGAAATGAAAAACAGAGGGTGTTACAATGGGCGCGTCAGAAATTAAGAAAATGAGAAATAGGGAGGTAACTACGTTGAAGATACAACGAAGTGTACGGAAAAGTTGGATATTTATTCTGGTATTAATTCTTGCAGCAGCAGTTGGAATCGTATTTGCATATAAGGCGGGACAAAAAAAGGCAGATGAAAAATCAAATGGTGTTGTAGTTGATCAAGATGCATCAGATTGGGATCAGGATTTAGATAGCTTATCAGGACAACAAGACAAAGGCATTAAAATTCCGGGATATGGAGAACTGAGTGTAGAAGCAGGGGATAAAAACTGGAAGATTACATTGGCAAATCCGAAAGACAATGATTGTTATTTCAAATACAGTATTACAATTGGAGAAGATGAAACACCAATTTATGAATCAGATTATATTGAGCCAGGAAAAGCAATCAGAGAGTTTCAAGTAAATAAAGCACTAGATGCAGGAGATTATACGATTTATATGAATATTTCTACGTATTCTATGGATGGAAAGAATACCCGTTTAAATGGTGCAAGTGTAAAAGCAGATTTGCATGTTGTAAACTAACAGGTGAAAAGGAATAAGTTCTAAGTACATCTGTAAGTATAAATATTTATTAATAGTTTTAATCTAGGAGGATTGAAAAATGAAGAAAAGGATTGCGACAGCACTTATGACAGGCATTATGGCAGGAATGATGATTACACCGGTATTTGCGGCAAACACAGGAACGGCACATACAGATTTTTCACTTTATGTACCAAATGATCCGGTTTATACAGTCACAGTTCCAGAAACGGTATCATTGAATGCAAAAGAACATACGTTAGTGCCGATTACAGCCAGTGATGTAAAAAATATTCCGGAAGGAAAGAAAATTACGGTAACCTTACAAAAAGGAAATGGAACATATGGAAGATTATATCTTGTTGGAGATAAGTTGAATGGGGCAAAACCATACATGATGACTTTGAATATTAAAGGAACAAGTGGAGACTTCAAATCAGGAGCATTGGAGAAGCAGATCAAAGGTATGGAATTGGCTGCCTTTACAGAAGATGGTACTGCAAATTATGAGATATATCCATGCGCACAGGATTATCCAACTCATGAAGGAAAAGAAGGAGATAATCTGGCAATTCAGAAAGGTGTTCATTACACAGGATATATGGATTATGGTATTGGTTTGACAGATATTAAATAATAATGCTTATTTGAGCGAAAGGGGAAAAACATGAAATCAATGAATAAAATTATGACAGTCGCATTTGCAGCAGTTCTTACGGTATCCGCGCTTGCACTTCCGGTTCATGCAGAAGAAAATACAACATCTGCATCAACAGAATTTTCATATATTCAAAAAAATGAGCCTACATATACGGTTTCGATTCCTTCTGCACTTGCACTTTCGAAAGATGGAACAGCGCTTAATATTGAAGCAAAAGTAGCTGATCTGGATGGGAAAAAAGTATCTGTAACAATTGCAGGAACTGATTATTATCGAAATCAGCTTGTGCTGCAGGCGAGAACTTCAAAGCCAAGTTATGCAGGAACTATTCGTTATCAGTTAATTGCAGCAGACGGCACGATAATTGAAACTAAGGGTCAGGATACTGCAACTGGTACAGAATTGGCTTCTTTTACAGATAATGGAACAGTAACTTACACAGCAAAGCCGATCCTTGATTCAAGAGTAAAGATAGAGCCTAATTTGAATTATACAGGTACTATGACTTTTGGTATTGGATTGATACAATAAGATTATTCGCGGACTAAGCAACACTATCAATAAGTGTAGTATTGAAATTATATAAATGAAATGTTAGACTACAAATAAATAATTTTTTGGTGATTGCAGAGAACAGAGGTTTTTAGTATGAGAACGCGAGAAGAAGTTTTGCAGTATGCTCTATCTTTCTCCAATGTGTATGAAGAAAGACCATTTCGGGATCAGAGCTGGCAGCTGGTAAGAGTAAAAGGAAGTAAAAAAACATTTTTATGGATTTACGAAAGAAATGGATATATCAATTTAAATGTTAAAGTTGAGCCACAGTGGAGAGATTTCTGGCGCAGTACTTATGCCTCTGTTATTGCAGGGTATCATCAGAATAAGGAACATTGGAATACCATTATTTTGGATGGATCTATTCCTGAAAATGAGATTCAAAGAATGATTTCCGAGAGTTATGATCTGATTACGGATAGTCCGACGAAAAGAATTTATGAGGCAGTGAAGAAGATTCCCAAAGGTCATGTTGCGACTTATGGTAAAGTTGCAGAGATGGCAGGAGATGCCAAGATGGCAAGAGCAGTTGGAAATGCGCTTCATAAGAATCCGGATCCGGAACATATTCCTTGTTTTCGTGTGGTCAATGCGAAAGGGGAATTAGCCGGTGCATTTGCCTTTGGAGGAGAAAGTGTGCAGGCAAAATTGCTGGAAGCAGACGGGATCGAGGTAATCGATGGAAAAGTAGATTTGAAAAAATATGGGATATAACAAAAAATTGTAAAAAAAGAACCCAACGTGCCGCTTAAGATGCGGGCTGCGTTGGGTTCTTTTGATAAGCAGTAATACGATACTGTTTTTATGTTTCTGATTCTTCGTGAATTCTGATAGGCATGAGAAGATGGTTGATCAGAATGTTGTATGCTTCATGGCTTTTTCCATTCTTTAATGCATCATAGTATAGTTCATGCTCCTTCAGTGTTCCTTGAATTCGCCCTTTTTTTGATAAGGCGGTATTCGATGTCAGTCGGATCATGTAGATCAAACGCTGGTAAAGATCTTCGAATTCTGTATTTCCCATATATTCAACTATTTTAAGATGAAAATCATGGTCATAATCAATAAATTCTTCTAAAGCTTCATGGCTGTGATCTGCTTTTTCAGCACATGAACGCATGTGCTTTAATAAGTTATTCAGTGAATTGAGTAATTCTTTTCCCTTAGGAGTGTCGATCTCAGATCCGATTGTTGAAGTACAGAATCCCTCTATAGCACATCGTACCTGAATAGATTCTATCATATCTTTTTCAGTTAACTGACGTATCTGAAAACCTTTACTTGGTACAATTGTTATATAACCATCCTGGCTGAGACATCGAAGCGCATCTCGCATAGGTGTTCTTGAGATGCCGACTTCAGAAGAGAGCTTGGTTTCTGAATATAATGTGTCAGGTTCAAGTTCGCCAGAAAGAATTTTTTCTTTTATGAAATCATAGGCCTGCTGTTGAAGTAAACTCTTTGTATTCATGAGTGCATGCTCCATTTCTCTATAATAAAACTCAATTAATATTATTACAAGTTATTTAAAAGGTCAAGAAAATAAAAAAGTTTGTGAAAAGTATATAAAAATCGTACTGTTTTTTTGTGATATAAAGACGTAAACAATTTATTGACAGTTAACCGACATACCGGTATACTGGTTGTATAAAGAAAGATAAAAAAATAACAAACTGATTAAATGAAAATGGAGGAGTCAATTATGAACAATATTTATCAGATGGGAAATTTAAGAATCGTTGATTTA
Organism: uncultured Dorea sp.; assembly: GCA_934307335.1. Taxonomy (GTDB): domain Bacteria; phylum Bacillota; class Clostridia; order Lachnospirales; family Lachnospiraceae; genus Dorea. The sequence goes on from CAKRCL010000005.1 coordinate 21,838, forward strand.
ACTAAGCTTTTGGATCCGGAAACAGAATCAAGAAGATGTCATATGTATCGTTTCAATACAGGTGGTCCGATTCCTGATTTTCACACAATTATGGATCTTACAAGTCATCTGGGAACACATTGTGAGTGTCCGTATCATCATGACGATAACTGGCCAAGCGTAGCAGAGCTTCCGCTTACAACATTTATGGGAAGAGCAATCTATGTTGATTTTAAGGATACGGTTGCTCCATACACACATATTACAGCTGCAGATCTTGACAGAGCAACAGCAGGTAAGATTCAGGAGGGTGATATTGTAATTCTTGATTCTTCATACAAGATTCCTCCATTTACACCAGATACGAATACAGAGAAGGATCATAGACTTCTTATCAATGCAGAAGTTGCAGAGTGGTTCCGCGATCACAAGGTGAAATGTGTTGGATTTGGTGATGGTGTGTCTATCGAGAACTGCAATGAAGATGTTAAGCCGTTCCATGATATTCTTATGGCTGAGAATATTGTATTCCTTGAAGTATTAAAGAATCTTGAGTTATTAGAGAGTGATGTATTCTTTATGAGTTATTCACCACTTCCGATTTTAGGACTTGATTCTTGTCCGGTTCGTGCATATGCAATAGAGGGACTTCCGGGATTCACAGAGTAAGTAGACGTAGACAGATAAAGATTGACTGGACTGTGGTTTTTCGGTACAACAATAAATATAGAGAATATTAGGAGGAGACAGGGCATGAAGATAGTAGTTATCGGAGCAGGAGCTATGGGGTCTATCTACGGCGGACATCTTTCACAGAATAATGAAGTGTATATGGTAGATTCAAACCCGGAAATCGTAGATGCTATTAATAAAGAAGGTTTAAAAATAGACGAAGATGGGATTACGAATATATATCATCCAACAGCAGTTACAAGTACAGAAGGTATAACGGATGTTGATCTTGTTATCCTTTTTGTAAAGTCAATATTTTCAAAAGCTGCATTGGAAGGCAACAAGAATATTATCGGTGACCATACCCGTCTCCTTACTTTACAGAATGGTGCAGGTCATGAACATCTGCTTATGCAATATGCACCGAAAAACAGAGTGATAATTGGAACGACAGAGGATAATGGTGCAGTAATCGGTAAGGGACATGTAAGAAGAGGCGGTGTTGGAAAAACTAACGCAGGTATGCTTACGGAGGATTCTGAAGGATTTCTTGCAAAAATGAAAGAATCCTTTGATAGTTGTGGCTTTCAATGCAAGGTGTTTGATAATATTCAGCAGCTTATTTGGGACAAGTTGTTCACAAATGTATCACTCAGTGCAGTGACAGGTATTTTACAGGTTGACATGGGATATATAGCTGCGAATGAATATGCCTGGAATATGACAAAGACTCTTATTCATGAGGCAGTTCTTGTTGCTCATGCCATGGGGCTTGAGGCAGATGAGGAAGCTATCGTTAAGAAAGTACAGGAAACATCTGTTAATAATCCGAATGGTTGTACATCAATACGTGCAGATTTAAGAGATGGAAGACGAACAGAAGTTGATACGATAAGCGGTGCAGTTGTAAGAGCCGGTTACGAATATAATATAGCAGTACCGAGTCATGAACTTGTTGTGAATATGGTACATGCAATGGAAGGAAGGGATCAGTAATGATATTTTCATCAATTCATTCATGTGATACGTTTGCAGAGTATCCTGAAGTTATCAAAAAAGTTATTGAATATTTAAAGGAAAATGATTTTGTTAACATGGATCCAGGTGTATATGAGATTCAGGGAAAAGATATCTATGCGCAGGTATTTGATGCTGAAACCGGAGCTGTTTCAGAAAAGAAACCAGAATCCCATAAGGATTATCTGGATATTCAATATCTGGCTTCCGGAGAAGAAAAGCTTGGATTTACAATGCTTAAAGAGGAATATGAGATTGAAGAGTATATAAAAGAAAGAGATCTCATTTTCTATAAAAATATAGAAAATGAGGGATTTATAACTGCTGTACCAGGGTGTTTTTCCGTGTTTTTCCCGTGTGATGTACACAGACCAGCAGTAGCTGCTCATGAACCGATGACAATCCGTAAGGTAGTGGTAAAAGTAAAAGCAACACTTATATAAAATGTTAAAGGAGAAGACGAGGCTATGTTAAAAAAGGTATCAGCATGTCTGTTTATAGTCTGTTTAATTGCGGGGATACTGATGGGCTGTCAAAGTAGCGAGAAAGCATCAGAAAACAAAGAAGTCACAGAAATCCGAGTAGCATTTAATCAGAATGAAAATCACCCACAATATCTGGCAATGAAGAAGCTTGGAGAAGAATTTGAAAAAGCAACGAACGGCAGATATAAGATGACTATTTATCCGAATGGTGTACTTGGAGAGCAAGGTGCTATGGCTGAGTTTGTAAGAACTGGTGCATTGCAGATGGCTATCGTTCCATGTAGCGTTCCGGAAGGATATGATAAGGATTTCGCAATCGTTGGAGCTCCTTATCTGTATGATGGTATTGATCATATGGAAAAAGTAGTACTTAATGGAGTATTTGATGATTTATTCTATTCAGCCAGAAAATATAACTTCCAGGTACTGACGGTATATACGGCTGGTGAGAGAAATGTATATTCAAATAAACCAATTAATTCAGCAGCGGACCTGGCAGGTCAGATTATCCGCGTTAATGACAGTCCTACTTATATTGAGATGACTAAGCTTATGGGTGGAACTGGTGCGACCATGTCTCAGTCAGAGGTTTATACAGCATTACAGCAGGGTGTCATTGATGCAGCTGAAAACAGTGAGCTTGTATACAATGACTTTAAGAACTATGAAGTGGCAAAATATTATTCATATACAAAGCATATTGTTCATCCGGACGTTGTAATAGCAAGTACAGAGTTTCTTGACAGTATGAGTGAGTCAGACAGAGCTATTTTTGATCAGCTTGTTGCAGATTCTACGGAGTATGAGTTCACAACATTTAAAGAGAGAATCGAGCAGGCAAAAGCAGAAGTGGCAGAGCATGGAACACAGTTCTGTTATCCGGATGTTGAGGAGTTTAGAACACTTTGTCAGCCGCTTCTTTCAAGAATTTCGAACCAGTCAGAGGTGACAAAGAAAATCTACAATGACATTATTAATTTAAGGGAGGAGAACTAATTATGAATAGAGCTAAGAATATATTAGATCAGTTATTAAAAGTAGTAAGTGTAATACTTTTTATAGCAATGGTTCTTCTTACCACTTATCAGGTTATAGCCAGATATATATTTAAAAGTCCAAGCAGTATCAGTGAAGTACTTACAAGATATGCTTTTGTATGGCTGATTCTGGTATCGGCTACCTACGTTTTCGGACAGCGTGATCATATTGCAATCACATTTATAAGAGATAAGTTTAGCGGGATAGCGCGTAAGGGTGTAGATATTGCTATTGAGTGCGTGATTATTCTCTTTTCAGCAACGATCATGGTGTATGGTGGTTTTACAGTAACTCAGATGAATATGCTTCAGTATGATTCTATGTTAAATATACCTACAGGATTTGTATATTGTATGATTCCGATTTGTGGTGTACTTACCATTCTTTACAGTATATATAACATCATTCTGGAGATTCGTTCAAAGGAAGAATAGGAGGGGCATATGTCAGTAGCAATTCAGGTCGCTATCATAATGGTAGTGTTATTAGTTGTAATGTTGGCCATGGGTGTGCCAATTGGTGTCAGCATTGGACTTTCATCGGCGGTGTCAATGATTGCCATGCTTCCGGGACATGTTGCATTTGCAACATCAGCACAGCGATTATTCGCTGGTTCAAATTCATTTTCACTTATTGCCATTCCATTTTTTATTCTGGCTGGTAATATTATGAATAATGGTGGTATCGCTGTTCGTCTTGTGAATTGTGCAAAGGTATTAAGCGGGCGTATGCCAGGTGCACTTGCACAGACAAATGTAGTAGCAAATATGCTTTTTGGAGCTATCAGTGGATCTGGTGCGGCCGCTGCAGCAGCTATCGGTGGAACAATGGGACCCCTTGAAAAGGAAGAGGGATATGATCCGAATTATGCAGCAGCAGTCAATGTAGCATCTGCTCCGGTAGGAATGCTTATTCCACCAAGTAATACAATGATTGTATTTTCAACAGTAGCAGGAAGTGTATCCATCTCTGCGTTATTTATGGCCGGATATATACCGGGGATACTCTGGGGAGCGGCAGTTATGATTCTTGCGGGAATCACAGCTAAAAAGATGGGTTATACATCGGAAGAGAAAGTCACAGTTAAAATCGCATTAAAAACATTTTGGCAGGCAGTTCCAAGCTTACTTCTTATTGTAATTGTAATAGGTGGTATCCTTGGTGGTGTGTTCACGGCTACAGAAGGTTCAGCTATCGCAGTAGTTTATGCAGTTGTTTTGTCTTTGATTTATCGTGAAATTAAAGTTACAGATATCCCAAGGATTGTTGCCGAATCAGCAAAGATGACAGGTACAATTACATTTATGATTGGTTTGTCTTCAATCATGTCTTGGGCGATGGCATTTACAGGTATTCCGGATATGATCGCAAATGCTGTACTTGGGATTACAGACAATAGAATTATTATTTATTTGCTTATCAATATTATATTACTTGTTGTAGGTACATTTATGGATCCAACACCGGCAATACTTATATTCACACCAATTTTCCTTCCAATCTGTACAAGTCTTGGAATGAGTGCAGTTCAGTTTGGTATCGTACTTTGCATGAATTTATCAGTAGGAACGATTACACCGCCGGTAGGAACAATCCTTTTCACAGGTTGTAAGGTTGGTGGAGTTACGATTGAAAATGTTATGAAACATTTGCTGCCATATTTTGCAGTCATCATTATTGCATTGTTACTTGTAACATTCATTCCGGCATTGTCCATGGCGCTTCCAACAGCACTTGGATTAGTATAACGAAAGAAGGCGTCATATGAAGGTACCTTTTAAGACAAATTTGACAGGAAAGACAGCGATTGTTACCGGTGGCAGTGGAACATTGTGTTCAGCTATGGCGTATGGGCTGGCAGTAAGCGGCGCCAAGATTGCATTGATTGGAAGAAGACTTGATAAGTTACAGGAAGTAACCGGTGACATAAAGGTGAAGGCAGAACGCGAATATGGAAAAAAAGTTATCGTCAAGGGATATAGCTGTGATGTAACTGATAAAATCGGACTTGCAAAAGTATATGAGATCATTAAGCGGGAGCTTGGAAGCTGTGATATTCTTGTTAATGGTGCAGGCGGCAATCAGCCGGGGGCAATTACTTCGATCGAAGCACTTGAAAAAGAAAAAGGAGCAGATGATTATTCGTTCTGGAATCTTGACGAGGACAAAATACAGGATGTTATGAATCTTAATTATATGGGAACATTGCTGCCTATTCAAGTGTTTACTAAAGATATGGTAGAAAAAAGAAGTGGAAGTATTATCAACATAGCTTCTGTAACGTCTATTCTTCCACTTACAAAAGTTATTGCATATGGTAATGCAAAAAGTGCAATACTTAATCTTACACAGTGGCTTGCAGTGCATTTTGGTGAAAGCGGAATTCGATGTAATGCGATAGCGCCTGGATTTTATGCGGCAGAGCAAAATCATAAGCTGCTTTATAATGAAGATGGATCATTTACTAAAAGGGCAGAAAAGATAATTGCTGGAACACCGATGGGAAGGTTTGGAAATCCAGAGGATTTAATAGGAGCTGTGTTGTTCCTTGCAGATGATGAAGCGTCAGCCTTTGTCAATGGAATCGTACTTCCGGTTGACGGTGGGTACTGTGCATACAGTGGAGTATAGATTGAAAATTTTATAGCCTCCGGCAGGATTGCTAATAAGTAAAGCTTAGTGTCTGTTTGAATATTGCTATATGTGTTATAATTTTTGGTGGAGGATTTATGATATGGAAAAAATATATAACGAATCAGATATCAGACAAGATTATAGAAAACTGACGAAGCTTTTAATTGAGCGAAATATGACAATTACAACAATGGAATCTGCAACATCTGGGCAGATTGCATCATTGATCACAGACACAGAAGGGTCATCTGCAGTGCTGAAAGGTGCATTTATTACTTATTGTAATGAAGCGAAGATTATGCAGGGGGTACCGGCAGAGATTTTGGAAAAGTACACGGTATATTCGAAAGAGACAGCGGAGGCTATGGCGAAAGCCTGTGTGAAAACTTATGAGGCAAATATCGGGATTGGAGTGACGGGCACGATGGGAAATATTGACCCGGCAAACCCGGAGGCATCTGTACCGGGTCAGGTATATTTTGCGATTGTTTTAAATGGAAAAGTGCAGTCATATTATGTTGAATTAGTACCGCAGCCTACAAGACTGGCTTATAAGCTGGCAGTTGCAAAAGAAGTCTATGATGCATTGATGGAGCGCATGTAAAAGAAAAATGTAGAATAAAAAGAAGGTATCATCTCGCGATGATACCTTCTTTTTATTCTACATCTTCCGGTTCCATACTACGTATGTGGTCTTTAATCTTGGCAAGCTCATATTTCTGGCTGTATTCTTTCAGATAAATCTTATACTCTTCTGTGTCGGAAGGATATACTCTTGAGTTATGAATATGGATATCAACTGGTTCTTCGCTGTTTTTTGTAAGTGCGACCATTGCGCTTGCGCAGTGAGCGGAAATACGGGTGAAGCTATTCAGGATATCTGAAAATACGGTCCCTTCCTCTAAACCACAGGCTCCATTACTCATACGTTCGACATGGCGGATCTTAAGTTCATCACATAAAACCGTGATGACCATTCCAAGAGGTGCGACTCTTGCAGCCATATCGTTATCGTTGTTAAGAAAAGCTTTGCAAGTTGTGTTGATCTCTTCGCGCACAGCTTCCATGACAACATTTAATTCATCCCAGGCACCTTCAGAAAATTGTGTTTTGTTCTGATTCATCTCATTAGACATGTGAGCAATACAGGAGGCATGATCACCAATCTGCTCAAAGTCGTTAATCATATGTAAATACAAAGAAACCTGTCTTGTTTGAACAGAATTCATTGGGTGCTTTGTAAGTTTGATCAGATAATCCCCCAGACGAGATTCATAGCGGTCGATCAGATCTTCTTTTCGTTGTACTTTGTCGAATTTAGCCAACTGAAAATCATTCAGCAGATTCATAGCACGATTGACATTTTTACGAAGCTTACGTGCCATACCGCTCATCACGCGGTGGCATTGTCCGAGTGCAAGTGCAGGGTATGCAAGAAGACGTTCTTCTAGAAGATCAAAATCAGCTTCGTCCTCCAGTTCTTCCGCACTGTCTTTGACAAGATAGCATACCAGACTCTCCAGCTTCGAAATAAACGGAAACAGGAGACAGACAGTTACTACACGGAATACAGTGTTCAACAGCGCAATAGATACTGGTGTCATAATGGTATCCAAAAAAGTAAAATGTACAAATGCATTGATTGTATAGAATCCGATTGACCAGAGTAACATTCCAAATGTGTCGTTCAACAGGTATACAAGGGCAGTACGCTTACCATTTTTATTGGCACCGACCGCAGAAATAAGAACCGGACAGGAAGCACCGACTCCGATACCGAGGACGATAGGAAATGCACTGGAAAATGTAAGCAGTCCGGTTACGGATAACGCCTGCAGCACACCGACAGTTGCAGATGCGCTCTGCAGGATTGCAGTAAATGCGATACCTACTAAAATACCAGTGATCGGATTGGAAAATGCAGTTAACAGATCCATAAATACTTTGCTTTCGCGAAGCGGTGCGACGGCTCCGCTCATAGTCTGCATACCAGTCATGAGAATCGCAAATCCAAGCATGATATCTCCGATATTCCGGTGGACGGTTCTTTTGCTCGCCATTCTAAGAATGATACCGATAACGGCTACAACCGCTGCAATTGTGGCAGATGACAGGATACTTGCAATTCCGTTAGATCCTTCTATATAAGAAAGACATAAGATCCAACCGGTAATACTGGTTCCGATGTTGGCTCCCATGATGATACCGATGGCCTGGCGAAGCTTCATCATACCAGAGTTAACAAAACCGATAACCATGACAGTCGTTGCTCCGGAAGACTGGATAACGCTTGTGACGGCTGTACCAAGTGCGACTCCCTTCAGTGGCGTATTGGTCATTTTGTAGAGGAATGCTTCCAGTTTATTACCGGCAACCTGTTTGAGTCCATCCCCCATCAAAGACATACCGAACAGGAATAAAGCAACTCCACTTAACAATGACAATACCATAGAAAATATTCCCATAATTTTCTCCTTTGTCGTCAGTTATTTACATTTACTTAACTTTCTTTTTAATTTTTTTTAACACTACGTTTCTATTATGTCACGTTAAAACCGGAATTACAATTTAATATTTTGTAAAGTGTAAAAAAATGACGAATTATACAAAAAAATACTCGTTAATAAGAGTGAGTATGACAAATAGAGAAAAGGATATGCTTATTTAATAATAATTCTCGATAAGCAAAACAAAATTGACAATGGAAGAAAGTATTGATAGCATTATTTATAATGGTTAGAATGTACTAACAAAATTCTGACCGTATAGATGAAAGGAGAAACAAAACAGATGAAAAGGAATTGGAAGAAAATCACATCATTGTTCTTATCTGTGTTACTGTTTTGGTCATTGTCAGGCACTTCTGTCAGAGCAGAAGAGAAAAAGGCAGCACCGACAGAAGTAACGAATTGTGAAGCGAGTGGGTGGTCAACGACTATTTTAGGACTTGGATTTGCGGATACAGACTGGATGAATGCAATTAGTAGTGTAACAGTCAATGAAGAAGAATATAAAAAACAGGCAATCAGTAATTGGGGGTCGGATACAAATATTTGGAATGTTGGTGATGTGTCAGGCGCGTATGGGAGTTATAAGGCGTTAAAGCTTGCACTTCCGGCTGATGTAAAATTCCCATTAACTGTTAAAGTGTCTGCAGATGGATATTACGAACTGACAGTAGAAGTGGTGAAAGAAACTGTAAAATATCAGGATGTATATACAGCAACTGTAAAACAGGAAAAGACAGGAGAAAGCACAGATACAGACGTAGAGAAAGATTTTGACGGAACAGTAGAATTAAGTCAGGTAAGCATTGGAACAGATTACTTTAAAAATAACTGGGAATTTACATTTTCTAATGCGAGCGATTATGTGAATGCAGTAACCGATGTAAAAGTAAATGGAATATCATGGAGCAAAGTTGATTATAGTGTTTCGTCAGGTGGACAGTATAAAAAAGATATAGATAATAATAAACTTGTATTTGCTGCAAAAGATTTTATCTCGAATCCGGAAATTACAGCTTTAAAAAGTGGAGATGTAGTTACGATCATGGCAAAAGGATATGAGGATTTAACATTCAAACTTGTAATTGATAATAATGGAAAAGCTTCGCTTGTGAAAGATGATGGTGAGGGTGATCCGTATGAGCTTCATGTGAAAATTGCAGGTTCTTTTGAAGCAGCGGTTGCAGGACAGAAAGATTATGACGGCGTCTCCAGTGCCAGTATAGGTGGTGCTTCAAGTAATAACAATAGTGCGGTAAAAGTATATGGAGCACTTGTGAAAAGAGGAGAAGATGTTAAGGATACAGATTGGGAAGAATTAGATCATTCTTCTAAGATTAGCTTAAATGGAAGTAAGTGTAGTGTCAGTATCATGCCGGATACAGAAAATGGAACACCTGCAAACAGTGAAAGTGGCATGAAAGGCGTTTATATGACACTTAGCAGTGACTTGACTTTGGATGGAACACCAAAGGATGCAGGAAGTTATTTGATCTCTGTAACGATTACGGATGATCAAGGCCGAAGCGCAGTTAGCAATACATTGCCGTTTCGCATTTATTCTGGAGATGAAAAGCTGGCAGAACAATTAAAAGAAGAAAATTTGAAAAAATATTCAAGTGGACTTTATGCATGGGATATTATGGAACCATGGACAATTCATAATTTTGGCAGCAATGTAGATGGTCAAGGTGAAAGCGTTCGTGTGCCTAAAGATTTGGAAGTGTGGTTCGGATCTCATGAAAGTGGAACATATGGCTTTCTGGGGTATGACATTCCATGGAGTCAGGTGACAAGTGGAGATATTCCGCAGACACTTTATATTCCAAAAGGATGTAATTTGACACTGACCAATATGAAAGTATTAAGTAGCGTTCATGTTGTTGTAGAAAATGGTGGTAAGTTGACACTTTCAGATTCAGTTGTTCAGGGAATTATCGACGTACAGAGTGGTGGAACATTTTCTATGAATTATGATTCATTCAATGAAAAATTCACAACGGGAGCTTCACTTTGTGGACAACTTCGACTGGCAGATGGAGCAACTGTGGAAAATGCAGCTATTTATTCAAATGCAAATTATCTTGCTAATGGAAATCTGACAGATCGTACAACTTCCGAACCAGTTGTGGTGGTTAATGGAAATGTGAATGTAAAAGGGCAGGTTTTTGTTAAGGGAGACAGTGCTGGAGGAGAAATTGGTCAAACAGCCCTTAGAGTATCCAACGGAACTTTAAAGCTTGTTGATGGTGCCCAGTTAGCTACTTACGGAGGAGATGGAACTGTAGTATTGTATGCAGATGGCGGTACTGCGATTGAACTTGATAATGGTAGAATTGAAGGAAATGGAACTGTAGTGGCAATTGGAGGAAGTGTGCTCTGGGGCAATGGAGGAAATGCTGTCACAGGAATTGGAAGTATTGCAGTGAATAAAGCGTTTCTACAGGGTGCAACTGCAAATACATCAAAAAATGCAACTCCTGGAAAAGCTGTTTCAGACGGAATAAAAGTAATCAGCACCAGTATACACATTGCAGATGGAACAATGATCAGTGGGGCAGAAAATGATCCGTTAGAAAATTTGTACTGGAAGGCTTCTATTGATCCAGCCCCTTCCTTTGACAACTATATAACTGTGGATAATGAGAATGCTGGAAACGGTGAAAATACAGGTAATAACGAAAATACAGGAAACGGTGAAAATACAGGAAACGGTGAAAATACAGGTAATAACGAAAACACAGGAAACAGTGAAAATAGTGGAAATGATAAAAACACTGGAAATTCCGATAATGGTAAAAAGACTACAAATACAATAAAAACAGTAACGAATGCGGTGAAGACAGGAGACACAAATCAAATATTGTTTTGGACAGTACTTTTTGTGATTGCTTGCTTTGGGCTGGCAGGAGTTGGAATATTTATTAAGAAGAAAAAATAAGTTCAAGAAAACCCTCCTTTCTTTCGATTGGAGGGTATTTTATCGTAAAAATTATGCATTAGGTTGAGAAGTCCTGTAAGTATGAATTAACAGTGGAAGTTCTGCAATCAGCATTCCGATCCAGCCGGCAAGATACGAGAAAGGTAATGCTTCGATTCCAAGTCCCCATATAAGTACAAGTGGAGCTGCTACAAGCACACGTAATCCCATGTTGACAAAGCTACTGATAAGCGTGATCTTCAAATCGCCGATTCCCCGGAAGAACCCCTGCAGCCCATTAGTGAGAGCCGGGAGTATATACATAATGGAAATCAAATGTAAATAGGTGATTCCGTGGGTAATAACGTCTTCATCCTTTACAAAGAGCTTCATCAGTGGTCTTGCGAAGAGGAAGCATACAAGGAAAATAAGAATACCATATATGATTTCCAGTATGATTCCGCATCGAAAACCCTCTTTCATCCGATCGTTTCTTTTTGCACCTTTGTTCTGAGCCATAAGTGCGGTCATAGCGTGAGCAATATTCTGTTCTGGTGTGTAGGCAAAGTCATCAATCCGGTTGACGGCTGTGAAGGCAGCAGCTACGGAGACGCCCATGGTATTGACGATTGCCTGGACACCGATTTTTCCAAGCTGGACAGTAGCTTGCTGCATAGCAGAAGCCCAGCCGTAGGCTATTGTGCGTTTTAACAAAGAACGGTCAAATACAAGCCATTTCTTTCCAAGTTGAAGAAGTGGTACTCTTTTCTGTATATAAACGATACAGAAGAAACAGCACAGTGCTTCGCTGATAACAGTGGAAATCGCACAGCCGTTACTTCCGGCTTTCAGTACGATGATAAAGAACAAATCTCCAAATACATTAAGTATGGCGCTGATGATCAGAAAATATAGTGGTGAATTACTGTCGCCCAGAGCACGTAAAGTACTGGAAAAAAAGTTATATAAAAAGGTAAATACAAGTCCGACCAATATGATGCGAAGATAAGAAGTCGTCATGTCTAAAATAGATAAATCGACTTGAAGTAATTGCAGCACACATCTGGCAGATCCTATACTGAAAATCATTAAGATTAAGGAAAATATTGTTCCGGAAAGCATAGTTGTACTAATCTGACGAGACAGTGTGTCATAATCTTTTGCGCCGTATAGCATACCAATCAGGATACTTGCGCCCATACAGAGACCATTCAGAAACAAGATGACCAGTGTGGTGATCGGATTGCAGATGCCGACAGCGGCAAGAGCTTCTTTTCCGATAAAATGTCCGACAATAATACTGTCTACAGCATTGTAAGTCAGTTGGAACAGATTTCCGAGTACAAGCGGAATAGTAAATCTTATAAGCATAGGCATGATTTTGCCCTTGGTCATATCTTGCGTCATGATGTATCTCCCTGATGTCAAAAAATGTTATTCGTTAATCATAATCCGAATGATTTCTTCATTCGTCTCTTTCATTCCGTCTTTTCCAAGACGTCCGATATTATTGATTGTATTTTCTACGCCCTTGGAAATGATACCGTCGCCTGCGTAGAACTGTTGTCCCTGCAGATACATGTTATATCCAAGAATTCCGGCATCTACGGAAGATGCGATTTTTGCTGCACAGGAAGCTTTTGCACCATCGCAGACCATTCCGGATACGATTGCAAGTGCATTGACGACTGTGTGAACGATTTCCTCATATCCACCGCCGCATAAGTATGCAATTCCGGCTCCGGCAGCAGCTCCTGCGCTTACTGCTCCGCAGTATGCGGAGAGACGTCCGATACCAGTTTTCTGATGAATTGCAATCAGGTTGGAAAGTGCAAGTGCACGGTAGGTTTTATCCTCATCGGCATCTAGTTCTTTTGCATATTCTAGAATCGGGAGGGAACAAGTCATTCCTTGATTACCACTTCCGGAGTTGATGACGACCGGAAGTTCGCAGCCGTTCATTCGTGCGTCTGATCCGGCAGCAGCACGGGCTTTGGCGCGTGTGCGTACATCATCTCCATAAGTTTTCAGGAGAACACTTCCGATATTTGCGCCGTAACTGCCTCTTAGGCCTTCATCGGCGATAGCACTGTTATATTTGATCTGACGCGACAGAACCTCACGGATGTCATCAATATCTACCATATTGATAAATTCCCAGATGGATTTTACATCTAAAAGAGAACGGTCAGTCAGACCTTCATCTTTTGTTCCCTCAACAGGCACGTAATGAAGAATTTCACCATTTTTCTCAATTCTTACAATGTTCGTGTGATAGTTGGCAATTCTGACTTTTGCAGATTCATTCCCGGCAAACACATCGACAATAATATCAAAAATACATCCGTTATCAATATGTTCAACTTTAAATTCTGCTTTGTTAAGGAAATCAGAGATTTCTTCAGTCTGTTCCGGGGTAACTTCGGAGATGACTTCCAATTCTTTGGAAGCATTACCTGCAACGATTCCGGCAGCAGCGGCAGCAGGAATTCCTTTTAAATGATTCGTATTCGGAACAATTACGCTTTTAACATTCTTGATGATGCTTCCGCTTGCTCCGATATGTACGCGCTCCGGCAGACATCCAAGTACTTCGCGCGCTTTAGCAGCAGCATAAGCGAGCGCAATTGGTTCAGTACAGCCCATAGCCGGAATAAGTTCTTCTTTTAATATCTGGACATAAGCCTGATATTTAATATCTTCTTTTGTCATGAAAACCTCCAAATACCAATGTATAAATTTGCATATCAAAAATATTATAACATACATCATCTTATTGAAACATATTTAAAATAAAAATATACGCATTATCGAAAAAAAGGATAAAATCCGGTGTGGAATTTTAGGATATCCATGTATTGACATTCCGAGATAATATTTATAAAATACAGTCAGAAAAGGAGAGGTGAATGACATGAAAATCGCATTATTAGAACCAATTGGAGTATCAAAGAAAGTGATCGATGAGTTATCAGCACCAATCACTGCAAAGGGACATGAATTCGTATATTATGATACAAAGACAACAGATCCGGCAGAACTTGCCAAGAGAAGTGAAGGCTGCGATATTGTTATGATCGCTAACAATCCGTATCCGACAGAGGTTGTAGAGAAAGCAGACGCACTTAAGATGTTATCTGTTGCATTTACAGGAATCGATCATATCGGAACAGATAAGTGTAAAGAAAAAGACATTATGATCTGCAATGCAGCAGGATATTCCAATCAGACAGTAGCAGAACTGATTATCGGTATGGCAATTGATGCGTTGAGAAATGTAGTAAAAGCTGATGGTATTGTGAGAAATGGTGGAACAAGTGCAGGTATCGGCGGAAAGGAAATCTGTGGAAGAACTGTCGGAATTATCGGACTTGGACAGATTGGAACTATGGCTGCAAAATTATTCCAGGCATTTGGAGCAAAAGTGATTGCTTATAATAGAAGCGAATCAGAAGAAGCAAAAGCACTTGGAATCGAGTATAAGTCACTGGAAGAAGTACTGTCTACAAGTGATATTGTATCTTTGAACCTCCCATTGAACGCAGAGACAAGAGGATTTTTATCAGCAGACAAGATTGCACTTATGAACGAAAATACAATCTTTATTAATTGTGCAAGAGGACCGATTGTTGATAATGAGGCACTTGCAAAAGCATTGAATGACGGAAAGCTTGGATATGCATGTGTTGATGTATTTGATATGGAGCCGCCAATTCCGGCAGATTATCCATTGCTTCAGGCAAAGAATACATTACTGACACCGCATCAGGCATTTATTTCTGAAGAATCTATGGTAAGAAGAGCAAAGATTGTATTTGATAACGTAACAGCTTACCTGGATGGAAAACCGGTTAATGTATGTAAATTATAAGAATGTTGAGTAGTGAAGAAATTGGTTTCAAGAAAGAGGAAGAATGATTCATAAGAGTTATTCTTCCTCTTTTTGTAGATAAAAGTTGTGTGAACTTTCAGATATTTATTCTGAATAAGTGTAAACGCTTACACAAAATAAAATTTGAAATATCTAAAAATGTGAAGTAAAATAGAAAAGTTAAATAAATTGTAAGGAATGCACAAAAATAAGTACAATATTTTGTTAAAAAAACAAATAAAAAGAAACTTGAAATTGTTGATTTTTTAACATATACTTAACCGTAGAAAATGTAAGCCCTTACATAATAAGAAATACTGGAATGAGAAGGCAGCAAAAGAACCAAAGCATGGAATTGAAAGGAGAATCCAAGATGGTAAAATGGAAACGAATTGTCAGTGCGGCTGTTTGTGTATGCATGGCCGGAATGCTGATAACTGGATGTGGAAGCAAATCGAATTCATCTTCCAAGAAGAGAATTATTCGTGTTGCACTTTCACAGTCAGAGGAACACCCTGAGTACAAGGGTATGGAGACATTTAAAGAGTATGTTGAAGAGAAACTCGGTGACAAGTATGAAGTTCAGCTTTATCCTAATGAGCTTCTTGGTGGACAGACAAAAGCAATTGAGCTGACTCAGACAGGTGCGATTGACTTTACGATTGCCGGAACACCAAACCTTGAAATATTTGCCGATGTATACGAAGTATTCAGTATGCCGTATCTGTTTACATCTGAGGACGCTTATTTTGCAGCTATGAATGATACAGATTATATGAATAAAATTTATGCATCTACAGAAGATACGGGACTTCAGGTTGTAACATGGTACAACGTAGGAACGAGAAACTTCTATGCAAAGAAAGCAATTAATACACCGGATGATCTGAAAGGTCTGAAAATGCGTGTACAGCAGAGCCCGGCAAGTATCAAGATGTGTAATGCATTTGGTGCAGCAGCTTCTCCGATGGCATTTGGAGAGGTATATACAGCAATCCAGCAGGGAGTTATCGATGGAGCAGAGAATAATGAGCTTGCTCTGACAGACAACAAGCACGGAGAGGTTGCAAAATACTACAGCTACACGATGCATCAGATGATCCCAGACGTTCTGATCGCAAACTACAAGCTCCTCAATGACATGAGTGAAGAAGACAGAGAAGTATTTGAGGAAGCTGCAAGACTTTCTACAGAGACAGAGCTTAAAGACTGGGAGACAGATGTAGAGACCGCTAAGAAGACAGCAGAAGAAGATATGGGCGTTCAATTTATTTATCCTGACATCAGCATTTTCAAAGATAAAGTAAAGAACGTACAGAAAGAAATGTTGGATGCAAATCCAAATATCAAAGATCTGTATGAACATATTCAGAAATATAACAAACAGTATGAAGGGGAGGGAAAATAAATGGAAACATTACATACGATCAGAAAATGGTTAGATAAAATTGTTGGAACCATTTGTATTCTTCTCTTTGCATTGATGGTAGTGGTAGGAAGCTACCAGATTATCACAAGATTTGTATTTAATAACCCGAGTACCATTTCCGAAGAGCTTCTGACATATTCATTTGCATGGATGGCGATGTTTGCAACAGCTTATGTATTTGGAAAACGTGACCACATGAGAATGACATTTGTCGTGGACAAGATGGCACCTGCACAGAGAAAAGTGCTGGAGATCGTGCTGGAAATCCTTGTCATTGCATTTGCAGTCATCGTACTGATCTATGGTGGATTTAACATTATGGGACTGACTATGACTCAGAAGACAGCTTCCCTTGGAGTTATGATGGGACAGGTATATGCAGTCGTTCCGATTTCCGGAATCCTGATTGCACTTTATGGAATTTTAAATGTAGTTGATCTGTGTAAAGGTTACGAGAGAAAAGAAGAGGAGGAGAAATAATTATGAACACTGCACTTGTATCCGGACTGATTATTTTAGTCCTCTTGATCATTATGCTGATCGCCGGTGTGCCGATCGCAGTAGCACTTGGTGTATCTTCTGTATGTGCCATTCTTCCGATCATGGATCTGAATGTAGCCGTACTGACCGGATGCCAGAGAATCTTCTCCGGTATCTCTGTATTCAGCCTGCTTGCTATCCCGTTCTTTATTCTTGCAGGAAATATTATGAATAAAGGTGGTATCGCCGTAAGACTGATCAACCTTGCAAAATTAATTACAGGACGCGCTCCTGGAGCACTTGCTCAGACAAATATCCTTGCAAATATGTTATTCGGTTCTATTTCCGGATCTGGTACAGCAGCAGCTTCTGCTATGGGATCTATCATCGGACCAATCGAGAAAGAAGAGGGATATGACCCGAACTTCTCAGCGGCAGTTAACATTGCAACTGCACCGACAGGACTTCTGATCCCGCCAAGTAACGTAATGATCACATACTCACTGGTCAGCGGAGGAACTTCCGTAGCAGCCCTTTTCATGGCTGGTTACATTCCGGGAATCCTCTGGGGACTTGCTTGTATGTTAGTGGTATATGTGATTGCCAAGAAAAAAGGCTACCGTGCAAAAACACGTTTTACAGCATCTGAAGCTGGAAAGATCATCCTTCAGGCTCTGCCTTGTCTGCTTCTGATTGTAATCGTAATCGGTGGAATTATCTTCGGTATCTTCACTGCAACAGAAGGTTCCGTAGTAGCCGTAGTATACAGCCTGCTCCTGTCATTGTTTGTATACAAATCAATCAAGATCAAAGAGCTGCCGAAAATCCTTCTGGACAGTGCTGAGATGACTGGTATCATCATTTTCCTGATCGGTGTATCCAGCATCATGTCATGGGTTATGGCATTTACAAATATTCCGGAGCTGGTATCTACTGCATTGCTTTCATTCAGCAGTAACAAATTTGTCATCCTGTTCCTCATCAATATTATCCTTCTGATTGTTGGAACATTTATGGATATGACACCAGCCTGCCTGATCTTTACACCAATTTTCCTGCCTGTATGTACAGCACTTGGAATGAGTTCCATTCACTTTGGTATTATGATGATCTTCAACCTGTGTATCGGAACAATTACACCACCAGTTGGAACAACTCTGTTTGTTGGTGTTAAAGTCGGTAAAGTACAGATCGAGACAGTATTTAAACAGTTGCTCGTATACTTCGCAGCAATCTTTATAGTGCTGATGCTCGTAACATATATTCCGAACTTAAGCCTGTGGCTGCCGAAGTTGATGGGATACATCTAGGATAAAAAACACTATATAGACAATAAGAACTGCACAGACCTGGATTATTTTTCTATGGTTGCTGCGCCGCATATTATTGATTTTCTACGCAAACTCGCCTAAAGGACAGGCTCAGACAAAGCTGCGAAAATCAAGCTATGCTCGCAACCATAACGAAAAATATTCCATAGGTCTGTGCAGTTTTTATTGTCTTGATTTAGTGGTTTTTTATGGGGGATGTGGCGTGGCTGCTGCGCCGCATATTTCTGGTTTTCTACGCAAACTCGCCTAAAGGACAGGCTCAGACAAAGCTGCGAAAACCGGGCTATGCTCGCAGTCATGACGAAAATCACACAATTATCTGCGTGCCTTTTAGTTGTGCGTAAATATTGAATTTTATGCTAGGGATGTGACGTGGGTTGCTGCGTCGCATATTATTGTCTTGATTTAGTGGTTTTTATGAGGGGATGTGGCGTGGGTTGCTGCGCCGTATATAATTTGCGCATAAAAATGTTAAATTATTGAATGAACAGTGAAAATATAGTAATCTTAGTGTTATAGGGTAAGGATTTCGATATGGAACTAAAAATGGAATTTGAATGTAAAATTATAAATGAATATAATCGGAGATAGATATGTGCAGAGATGAAATTCGTAAGATTATGTGTTGTTGTGGAAATGGTGTCGGGACATCGCTTATGATGCAGATGACGATGGAGGAAGCGCTAAATATGCTTGGAATGACAGGTGTTGATGTCGTGTTTGGTCCATTAGCGGAGGCGTCCGCAGGTGTGGCGGATCTGTTTGTTGTGTCTGCAGAGCTTGCAGATACGTTGACGGGTCTTCCGGTTCTTGGGCTTGATGACTTGCTGGATGCGGATCAGGCGGCTGGCAGGCTGGAAGCATGGCTGAAGGAGAGCGAGTATTGATATGGCAGTTGGATATCTGAACGAACGAACGCAAAAAGTGATAAATATGGTGTTGAAGCGCAGTGACGCTCTGAGCATTAAGGAAATGGCAGCGGAGCTGGGCGTTTCGACGCGTACGGTGTACAATGAGCTGGAACGCGCGAATGGCTGGCTGGATATGAAGGAACTGCCGTATCTGGAAGTTGTAAGAGGAAAAATACAGCCATTTTCAGAGCAGGAGAAGGTTCAGTTTGAACTAGTATTCGATGAGGAACAGCCCAAAGACGATTATATTTTCACACCAAGTGAGAGAACGAAGATTATTATCTGTCAGATCATTAGTTCAGGAAATGCGGTGTATGTGGAGGAGCTGATGAATAGCTGCCAGGTGAGCCGTAATACAATCTTTGCAGATCTTCAGGCGGTGATCGCACAGCTTTACAGTTACAAGCTGGAACTGGGATATGAGAAGAAACGAGGTTACTGGATCCATGGTGATGCAGTTCATGTACGTGCGATCTTCTTTTTGTATTTTAGTATGCTGGAACCTCTTTTTGAGATGGGAAAGATCAGTTTTCTGAATATGGAGGAGGTCGAAGGGAATTTAAGGCGGCTGGAACAGGTGGAGGAAGCGCTAAAAGTGCGGTATGTCAGAAATGATATGCTTGCACTGGCAGCAATGATCCCGATTATGGAGCGTGGAACAGATCAGCTTTATTTTTCAGATCTTGATATTAAAAAAATACAGTTAGCAAAAGAATATCAATTTGTACAGAAGTATTTTCCAGCCTTCCCGGAAATGGAGAAGGCGTATCTGACGTTACATTTTCTGGGAGGAAGGCTTGCTTCTTATTCTCAGAATGAGCCGGCTGGAAAGCAAGATGAGACGATCATGGAGATCGCCCGGAATCTGGTGGCTGAATTTGAGCAGAAAGCCTGTGTTACATTTTCGAAGAAAAGCGAACTGATACAGGAGTTGTACCGGCATATTGCGGCATCCATTTATCGTTACCGGTTCGGTATCCAGATTGGAAATACGATGGCGGAGGACGTAAAGCGGGAGTATCCATATATTTTTGATATTACAAGGGCGGCAGTTAAATATATGGAGCAGCAAATCCGCGTGCAGATCTCAGATAGTGAGATTGCGTATCTGGTGATGCATTTTGGAGAGCATCTGGAATATGCGGAGCATGATGAACGAAAACTGCGGATTCTGGTTGTCTGTGTAAATGGAGTGGCAACTGGTAACATGATCAGTCATGAGTTGAAACGAATGCTGCCGCAGGCAAATGTTGTCGGTGTATCTGCGGCTTCGGACATGATCAATCCACAAAATATCTGTGACATCATTGTCAGTTCGGTAAAAATAAAGACAGTTGTGCCGGTGATCGTGGTGAATCCGATTTTAAATGATTTCGACCGGAAAAATATTCTGAATCATCCGTTGATCCGAAGTAAGATCGGTTTTGTGGATATGGAAGCATTGTTTCAGGTGGTGAAGAAATATGCACAGCCAGAAAAATATAAGGAGCTGCGCAATGACCTGGAGAAATTCTTTGTGAGAAGTTCTGAGGACAGGCAGCCGGTATTAAACCCGGATACATGGCGGCTGACCGATTTCCTGACGGAGGATCGTATTATTTTCCTGGACAGTAATGGAAGAAGACAAGGAGAGCATGCCGGAACAGGTGCGGTGCCAGATCATATGAAGGACTGGGAACGTGCGCTGTATACGACAGCATTTCCATTGATCGAACGGAAAAGTATTGATGAAAATTACGTACGGTGCATTATTGACCGGCTTCTGGAGGCGGGACCTTATATGTTCGTGACAAAAGATCTGATCCTTGCACATGCACGCCCGGAAAATGGAGTGAAACATCTGGATATGGCAATCGGGATCGCTCCGGATGGAGTCACATTTGCAGAAGGAAAGACTGCGAGAGTGATTTTTCTTCTTGTGGTGGAAGATCAGCAGAAGCATATGGGGATTCTCAGAGATATACGAAAGTCTCTGGCAAAAAGTCAGCAGATCGATGAGCTGATCGAGGCAGGAGATGCGAAAAAGATCTGTGACATCATATGGTCAAGAATTAAGGATGCATAAGTAAAAATAAGAGAGGAAGATAGATATGCAGATGCTTCGAATAATCAGAGAAATATTAGCTACACCTGCACTTTTAGTCGGTCTTATTGTGCTTGCCGGGTTGGCGTTACAGAAGAAACCCGTAGATCATGTCATCAAAGGAACTGTGACGACGGTCGTAGGTTTTGCTATGTTGTCCGTAGGTTCAGGTTTACTGCAAAATGGTGCTTTAAAGGATTTTGGCGAATTATTCAAGTATGATTTCCATATTCAGGGAGTCATACCGAATATGGAAGCAGTTTCATCGCTGGGAATCCAGGAATATGCAATGCTTGTGTCAGAAATGATGATTCTCGGAATGGCACTGAATCTTATCATGGCGAAATTCGGACCATTTCACTACATCTTCCTGACCGGACATCACACCCTTTATATGGCAAGCCTTCTTGCAGTCGTATTAGCAACAACTGAGATGGATCAGTGGAAGATTTTGATAGCGGGATCGTTAATTCTGGGATTTTTGATGGCTGGAATTCCAGCTATGATTCAGAAAGAAATGAAAAAAGTAACTGGAAATGACCGGATTGCATTAGGACATTTTTCAGTGGCGGGATATCTCTTGGCAGCGAAAATTGGAGCAGCAGTCGGGAATAGAGCAGTGGGAAAACAGATAGGAAAAGATTCCGGGACAGAAGCGCAGGATAATCCGGGAAAATCTGTCGAGGATGTACATTTTCCGGCAAAATTATCTTTTATGAGGGATACTACAGTTGGGATATTCCTGGTGATGACAGTGATTTTTTTGTTCATGGCAGGAATTGCAGTTCGTCGGACCGACCTTGCGGCATTAGATCTGTCCTATGGATATATCGGATATCAGAACTGGATTATCTATGCGATCATGGAGGGCGCTCAGTTTTCGGTCGCTATTTATGTTATTTTGGCAGGAGTGCGCCTGATCATTGCGGAGATTGTGCCGGCGTTCAAAGGAATTGCAGCAAAGATCGTTCCAAATGCACGCCCGGCGGTGGACTGCCCGATTCTTTTTTCCTATGCGCCAAATGCAGCGATGATTGGATTTTTGATGTCATTTGCAGGTGGCATTGTCACAATGTTAGTCCTGATTGGATTTAATATGATACAGGAAAATATTCTGCTTCCAATTATCGTGCCGGGTGTTGTGGCACATTTCTTCTGCGGAGGTAGTGCCGGGGTCTTTGCAAATGCAGAGGGTGGTCTGAAAGGCTGCCTGACTGGAGCATTTGTACATGGAATATTTATCTCCTTGTTAGCTCTTGCTATTATGCCGGTAATGGGAACATTGAATTTGTCTGGAACTGCATTTTCAGATTCGGACTTTTGTATTGTAGGAATTATAGCCGGCAATCTTGGAAGAGTTTTTTCCGGATATGGAATGCTTGTTCTTGGACTTTTGTGTTTTGGGCTGCCGATTGTCTGGGAGCAGACAAGAGGAAAATATAAAGCAGACTGATTATGAGTTTTACGATGTAGTGAAAGAAAAAATGCAGAGTTGTATCGTTATTGATAGCGATATAACTCTGCTTTTTTTAGCGTCCAGTACTTTGCAAAATATCTTGAAATCTTCTGGACTTCTGTTTGAACACTGTCGATGTTATATTGAAATCACAGAGAAGAACAAACATCAAATATATGAAATCACAAGGAGGAACCAGATATGAAAATCGTTGGAGTATGCGCTTGTACAGTAGGAATCGCACACACTTACATTGCACAGGAGAAGCTTGAAAAGGCAGCACAAAAAGCAGGGATCGAAGCAAAATTCGAGACACAGGGAACAATCGGAAAAGAGAATGCATTAACAGAAGAAGAGATTGCAGCAGCAGATATTGTAATTCTTGCAATTGATATTAAGATTGCTGACAGAGATAGATTTGAAGGCAAAAGAATCATTCAGGTATCTACAGATGTTGCCATCAAGTCACCGAACAAATTAATTGAGAAAGCAAAACAGGTTGTAGAGGCTGCTTAAGATATTGGAGGGAAAATCAATGGAAATCACAGAGGTATTAGACCCGCAGACAATTGCTACACATTTAAATGTAACAGATAAATCACAGGCTCTGAATGCAATGGCAGAGATGTTTGTGAAGGCAGGAAATGTCGAGGACAAGGAGCAGTTTATCAAAGATGTTTACGAAAGAGAAGCAATTGGAGCAACCGGTGTCGGCAATTATATAGCAATTCCTCATGGGAAAAGTGTTGCAGTAAAGAAACCGGGAGTTGCCGTTTCGGTATTGGACCATGAAATCGAGTGGGAGAGTCTGGAAAATACAGGAGCCAAGATTGTAATTCTCTTCGCAGTAGGAGCCGATGATGAAGCAGCAATGGAGCATTTGAAATTACTCGCAATGTTCTCAAAGAGACTGGGAGATGACGCAGTCATCAAGAGACTTCTTGATGCAGACAGTGTAGAAGATGTAATACATGCATTTGCTGAAGAAGAAGCACAGACGGAAGATCTGGAAGAGGAAGAACTGGATCTGGACGACATTGAGATATTGTAGGGAAAATATGGAGGTATAGGAAAATGGTAACATTTGCACCGTCACTTATGTGTATGGATTTAGGAAAAATGAACGAGCAGTTTGAGGTCCTGGACAGACATATTGATCTGTATCATGTAGACATCATGGACGGACATTTTTGCAAAAACATGGCACTGACACCTGGAATTTTAAAGGCATTCCGCCAGCATACGGGCAAAGAGATCGATGTACATTTAATGACAACAAATCCTTCTGACTGGATTGAAATGTGTGCACAGGCAGGAGCAACATACATAAGCCCTCATGCTGAAACAATCAACACAGATGCGTTCCGCACCATGCAGCTGATTGATAGTCTTGGCTGTAAACGTGGAGTTGTGCTGAATCCTGCAACACCATTGAACTATGTGGAATCTTATCTGGAATACATTGATCTTCTGACAATCATGACTGTTGATATCGGATTTGCCGGACAGAAGTTCATCGACCAGATGTATGAGAAGATCCGTCAGGCAAAAGCACTTCGCGAGGAGAAAGGATATCATTACAAGATTCAGATTGATGGACATTGCAACAAAGAAAATTACAGACAGCTCGTGGAAGCAGGAGCAGATGTACTCGTTGTAGGAAATGCAGGATTATTTGGACTGGATCAGGATCTGGAGTGTGCATGTGGAAAAATGCAGGCAGAATTTGATCTTTGTATGTTAGAAAAAGCTGTATAACAGCTGGATATGGAGGAATAAGAGAATGGAACAATTAAAGAAACTTAATTTAAAAGGTCATTTGCTGACCGCAATTTCTTACATGATTCCGATTGTATGTGGAGGCGGTTTCCTTGTAGCAATCGGTATGGCACTTGGCGGAACAAATATGTATGCAGACGGGCTGGTACAAGGACAGTTCACCTTCTGGGATGCACTTGCAACGATGGGTGGTGCAGCACTTGGATTACTTCCATTGATCATCGCAGTCGGAATTGCATATTCTATCGCTGGTAAACCTGGTATTGCACCTGGATTTGTCGTTGGTTTATCCGCAATTGCAATCAGCGCAGGATTTATCGGTGGTATCCTTGGCGGATATATTGCCGGTTATCTGGCAGTTTTCATCATCAAGAATTTTAAAATTCCTAGCTGGGCAAAAGGTCTGATGCCGACAGTTATCGTACCACTGATTTCATCTTTTGTAGCCGGACTTGTTATGATTTATGTATGTGGAGTTCCGATTGCAGCATTTACAGATTGGCTTACTGCTTTACTTATGGGACTTGGAACTTCTTCTAAACTGATTCTTGGACTGGTAATCGGATTCCTTTGCATCGTTGATTTTGGCGGACCGATCAATAAGACTGTTTATGCATTTACATTGACCTTACTTGCATCTGGAATCAAAGAGCCTGTAACAGCTCTCCAGTTAGTAAATACAGCAACACCAATCGGATTCGGATTTGCATATTTTGTTGGTAAAGCACTTCGTAAGAATATTTACGAAGATGAGCAGATTGAAAACTTGAAATCTGCAGTACCTATGGGTGTTCTGAACATTGTAGAGGGTGTTATCCCAATCGTCATGAGTGACCTGGTACGTGCGCTGATTGCATCTGCAATCGGTGGAGCATGCGGCGGAGCAGTAACAATGGTACTTGGTGCTGACTCAACAGTACCATTTGGAGGATTCTTGATGCTTCCAACAATGACACGTCCGTGGACAGGACTTTTAGCAATCGTTGTAAATGTGCTTGTGACTGGAACTATTTATGCAGTGATCGCAAAGAATAAAGCTGTAGAAACAACAACAGTAGAAGAGGAAGAAGAGCCAGATCTTGATATGGACGACATCCAGATCTTCTAGGTTTCATATATTAGATGTGAGAGGACTCCCGCCGCTATAGATAGCAAGATACCACTAAGTATCTATGGCGGGAGTCAAACTCTATCTGGCAGAGATTATGTAAAATCTCTGTCAGGGTACGCACTGCGGCGCGCAATGATAAAAAAGTATTATTGGCAGCTGCAGGAATGTTTAGAAATTTTCAGATTAGAAAGAGGTAAGAGATATGGTATCTAAAAAAATTACAATTAAAAACGAATCAGGACTTCATGCAAGACCAGCAGCAATTCTTGCACAGGCAGCTATGAAATGTAACTCAGAAATTACAATTGTAACACCGGAAAAAAATGTAAATCCAAAAAGTATTTTAAATATTATGGCAGCAGCTATTAAAAAAGGAACAGAAATTGAACTTCAGTGCGAGGGTGCTACAGAAAAAGAAGATCTGGAGACACTGGCACAGTTGATTGAGAGCGGACTGGGAGAATAAGAGACATGAAGAAAATACATGTTGAAAAGACGACGTCCAGAGGAATTGTAACTGCACCGGTATGTTTATACAAAGATGTCGATCTGACACCAGATGCAGATAAAATAGAGCCGGAACAGATTGAGGAAGAAAAGCAGAGATTTCAGAAAAGCAAAGAGCAAGTCGTAGCAGAGCTAAAAGAACTTGCTGCTGAAAATGAGATTTTTGGAGCACATCTGGAGATTGCAGAAGATTTTACGCTGGTGGAAGGTGTGCTTGGAAAAATCAGTGAAGGAAATAATGCTGAAGAGGCAGTAAGCAAGACGATTGAAGAATTAGAAGCTATTTTCTCAGCAATTGACGATGCCTATATGAAAGAACGTGCAGCAGATATCTGCGATATTGGAAAACGCTATCTTGCAAAATTAAAAGGTGTAGCACTTCCAGACCTTGGAAATATTGACCGGGAAGTAGTTGTAGTGGCAAAGGATCTGTTCCCTTCCGATACAGTAAAGCTAAATCCGGAGTATGTCCGCGGCATTATTACGGAAGAAGGCGGCGTGACCAGTCATGTATCTATTCTTGCAAATAATATGCGTATTCCGATTCTGGTCGGTGTAAAAGGAATTATGAGCGAGCTTACGGAAAACGAAGATTTGTATATTTGCATGGATGCAGGCGCAGGCGAGATTGTTATTGATCCGACGGAGGAAGAACTGCACATTTACCAGGAGAAAAAGGTTCAGTATGAAGAGGCGCTGCGCCAGGTCGAGGCTCTTAGAGAGAAAGAGCCGGTGACAAAGGCGGGAAAGAGAATACGTCTTTGCGTCAATGCGGGTAATCAGGAAGATATAAAAAATGCACTCCCGATGAAGATTGACGGAGTCGGTCTGTTCCGGAGTGAACTCGTCTACATGGAAAAAGATCATTTTCCGACAGAGGAAGAGCAGTTTGAAATATACAAAGAAGCTGCCATGCTGAGTCCGGAAGAACTGACGATCCGGACACTGGATATCGGTGGAGACAAAGGGCTGCCATATTTCCAGTTCGAGGAGGAAGACAATCCATTTCTTGGATGGCGTGCAATCCGGATCTGTCTCGAAAAAAGAGACATGTTCAAAGCGCAGATCCGTGCAATTTTAAGAGCCAGTGCATTTGGAAATGTACGGATTATGTTCCCAATGATTGTATCACCGGAAGAACTGCGTCAGGCAAAAGAGATTGTAGAAGAATGCAAAAAAGAACTCCGTCAGGAAGAAAAAGCATTTGACGAACAGATTGAAACAGGCATGATGATCGAGACACCGGCAAGTGTGCTTCTCGCAGAAGAATTTGCAAAAGAAGCAGATTTCTTCAGCATTGGAACGAATGATCTGACCCAGTATCTACTGGCAGTGGACCGGGGAAATAAAAAAATTGCTTCTATGTATGATTTTTTCCATCCGGCAGTGCTCCGGGCAATTGATACGGTTATCAAAGCAGGACATAAGGAAGGAATTATGGTCGGAATGTGCGGCGAGATGGCAGGCGATCCTAAGGCAGTTCCACTTCTTTTGAAAATGGGACTGGACGAGTTCAGCGTATCCGCAGCCAATCTGGATTATACAAGAAAGATCATATTAGAAAATTAGGATCAACAGATTACAATTTGATATAAAGTTATGGATAAAAACACGCAGATACAAATACGCTTTTAAGGTCTGGTTGCCCACCACATATATGTTACCGGACTCAAAAGAGAATATTTAATGTTCTGCGTGTTTTTGTTCTATGAAAATAATGTTGCGAAATCGCTCATGAAATTGTAAAGAAGTGCAAATAATTCGCTCATGAAATTGCTAATATAAATGAAAATTCGCTCATGAAAATGTAAATATAAACGTGAAATTCGCTCATGAAATTGTTAACATGTTGAATAAACAGCGAAAATATGGTAATCTTAGTATATGAGGTGAATTGTATGTATTTGAGACGAAAAATAGATGATTATTTGAAGGAATGGAAAAATAGTGAGGAACGTAAGCCTTTGATTATCAAAGGTGCAAGGCAGATTGGAAAGACGGAGTCTATCCGTAAGTTTGCAGAAGAGAATTATACTTCATTTATTGAGATTAATTTTGTGGAGGAGCCAAAGTATTGTGCAATTATTGCGGACGGATATGGGGCGGATGAGATTGTAAAAAGCATTTCCAGAATTGATCCGCAGAAGCAGTTTATTCCTGAGGAGACATTGATATTTTTTGACGAGTTGCAGGAATTCCCGGAGATTGCGACTTCTCTTAAATTTTTTGCTCAGGACGGACGATTTGACATTATATGCAGCGGGTCATTACTGGGAATTTCCTATCAGAGGATTGAAAGTAACAGTGTCGGATACAAGAATGATTACACGATGTATTCTATGGATTTTGAGGAATTTTTGTGGGCGAAGGGATATCAAGACGATGTGATAGAAGATATGCTGGAGCATATGTGTCAGGGAAAAGCATTTGGAGAGGCAGAGCTTTATACATTTGAGGAAGCATTTCTTGACTACTGTATTTTAGGAGGGCTTCCGGCGGTGGTCCGGGAATATATCAGCACGAACACATTTACAGGAACATTACAGATGCAGACGCAGCTTTTAGAAGACTACAAGGAAGATATCCGCAAGTATGCTGATGGACTAGATCAGACTCGTATATTGAATGTATTTCAGCATATCCCGGTGCAGCTTGCAAAGGATAATAAAAAATTCCAAATATCGAAAGTGGCAAAAGGAGCAAGATTCAAAGATTATCGGGGGTGTATAGAATGGCTGAAGGATACGGGACTTGTAAATGTATGTTATTGTCTGCAATATCCGGAATTGCCATTAAAAGGTAATTATGATGAAGAAAAGTATAAGCTTTATTATTTTGATACGGGAATGCTGGTAGCGATGCTGGATGAGGAAGCTCAGGAAGATTTGCGGTCGAATAAAAATATGAATGTATATAAGGGAGCTTTGTATGAGAATGTCGTAGCTGAAGCACTCGTGAAAAGCGGGTATGGTCTGTACTATTATAAAAAAGAAAATGCTACGCTGGAGAAAGACTTTTTTGTAAGGACAAGAGATTCCCTTGTGCCGGTTGAGGTAAAGGCAACCAATGGACGGTCAAAGTCTTTACGGACATTAATTAAAAGTGAAAATTACCCGGATATCAAGTTTGGAATAAAATTAATTAAAGGGAATATAGGGATAGAGAATGATATTCACACATTTCCATATTTTTGTACATTTTTGCTTAAGAGATATATAAAGAGGATTTCGTCACAGAATTAGAAAAGGTCATTTTTATACTGTAAGTTTGCTAAAAACTATGTCCCTAAATGAGCGTCTTTAATTGATGTCTTTCCGGAAATATGGTATATTTAACTTATCTGATGCCGTAGGCATCTTACATATGAAAAGAAGCAAAAAAGAATATGAGTCAGGAGTGGTAGAATATGTATCAGGATGATTACAAACGTTGGATGGAGGCTGATCTGGAGGATGCGGATCTGAAGCCGGAACTGGCGAGAATCGAAGAAAATGACGAGGAGATCAAGGAGCGTTTTGCAGTTGCGCTTAAGTTTGGAACTGCAGGACTTCGAGGTGTTCTTGGAGCAGGTACGAACCGGATGAATATCTATGTTGTACGTCAGGCTACGCAAGGGCTGGCGAACTGGGTAAAGACACAGGGTGGAACACAGACAGTAGCGATCAGCTATGACAGCCGTATTAAAAGTGATGTATTTGCGAAGAATGCGGCAAGTGTGCTGGCAGCGAATGGAATCAAGGTTCGGATCTATGATGCATTGATGCCTGTACCGGCACTTTCATTTGCAACACGTTATTATAACTGTAATGCAGGTGTTATGGTAACAGCATCTCATAATCCGGCTAAATATAATGGATATAAAGCATATGGTCCGGATGGATGTCAGATGACAGATGATGCGGCAGCAATTGTTTATGAAGAGATTCAGAAGACAGATGTTCTGACTGGAGCAAAATATATGCCATTTGCACAGGGCGTTGAAGAGGGGCTGATTCGTTTTGTGGGCGATGATTGTAAGAGAGCTCTTTATGATGCAATCGAGGACAGACAGGTTCGCCCGGGACTTTGTAAGACAGCAGGATTGAAGCTTGTATATAGTCCGCTCAATGGTTCAGGACTTGTTCCTGTCACACAGGTATTGAAAGACATTGGAATTACAGACATCACAATTGTTCCTGAGCAGGAGTATCCAAATGGATATTTTACAACATGTAGTTATCCGAACCCGGAGATCTTTGAGGCACTTGAGAAGGGACTGAACCTTGCAAAGGAGACTGGTGCAGATTTGATGCTTGCAACTGACCCGGATGCAGACCGTGTTGGTATTGCAATGAAGTGTCCGGATGGTTCTTACGAGCTTGTCAGTGGAAATGAAGTCGGAGTTCTGCTTCTTGACTACATTTGCGCAGGACGTATTGAAAAAGGTACGATGCCAAAGAATCCGGTAGCAGTGAAATCTATCGTATCAACACCACTTGCAGATGCAGTTGCAGAGCATTACGGAGTAGAACTTCGAAGTGTTCTGACAGGATTTAAATGGATTGGAGATCAGATCGCAGGTCTTGAGGCAGCAGGCGAAGTTGACCGTTTCATTTTCGGATTTGAGGAGAGCTATGGATATCTGGCCGGTCCATATGTACGTGATAAAGATGCTATTATCGGATCTATGTTGATTTGCGAGATGGCTGCTTATTATAGAAGCATCGGAAGTTCTTTGAAGCAGAGAATGGAAGAAATCTATTCCGAGTATGGACGTTATTTGAATAAGATCGACAGCTTTGAATTCCCGGGACTTAGTGGTATGGATCAGATGGCTGCAATTATGCAGGGATTAAGAGACAAGCCACTTGAGGAGATTGCAGGCTACAACGTTGTAAAAGTTACAGATTACAAGAAACCAGAAGAGACAGGTCTTCCGGCTGCAAATGTACTTATTTACAAGCTGGAGAACAACGAGACAGTTATCGTTCGTCCTTCCGGAACAGAGCCTAAGATCAAGATTTACTACACAACACTTGGTAAGGATCTTAACGAAGCTCAGGCTGAAAAAGATAAATTATCTGAGGCGTTAAAGCCAATTATGAAATAAAAAACATTAAAATGAGAATGTATATTAGGTGGAAGTCTGCTTCCATCTGATATATGTTATAGGAGACTATCGATAAATTATAGAGAGCTTCTTTGATAAATCCGAGTGAACTTTTGCCTGCCAGACAGGCTTGAGACTCGGATTGCTTCCGCAGGACTTATGAGCAAGTCCTGAAATCTTGGGGTATGACTGCACGGAAAATAAAAAATGTATGTGCGGATCAGATAAAAGGAGGTATGTCATTATGTTACATGAAGTATCATTTGCGTCTTTTAACGGACGCGATCAGGTTCAGGGGTGGATTTACGTTCCAGCTTGCAAACCGAAGGGAATTGTTCAGGTAATCCACGGATTCGGAGAACATTCCAGACGTTATCTACATATGATTTCTGCATTTTTAGATGCAGGGTATATTGTGGCAGCAGACGACCATGTCGGACATGGAAAAACTGCGATGGTCAATGATGTATGGGGCGATTGGGGAGACAAAGGGCCGCATACCATGATGGAAGATGAGCACACACTAAAAGGAATCGTGTGCGAAAAATATCCGGACTTGCCATATTTCTTATTTGGTCACAGCATGGGATCTTTTATCACAAGAGATTTCATCTCTAAATACGGTGAAGAACTGACAGGGGCAACTATCTGCGGTACAACTGGAATCTTCCGCGGAGCAAAAGAAGTGGGAGAAAAGCTGAAAGAAGTAATTGATGCCGGACATGGCGAGGAATCCAATCCAGAATTTGCAGGAGAGCTGATGGGCTGGATGTGCGAGCGGTGCGGAGAGGTCAGCATTGGAAACGAATGGATCTGCGCAGACCCTTATGTACAACGCGACCATGCAGAAGACCCATTTGACGCATTTACAAGACCGACAAGTAACCGCTCGATCTATGATTTCATACAGATGATGGAACAGATCGAAGGAACCAAGTGGGCGGAAAAAGTTCCAATTGACCTGCCAATTTACAACATCGCAGGAGATCAGGACCCAGTCGGCGAATACGGAGTCGACGTCTACCAGGTAAGTAACTGGCTGATACAGACCGGCCATACAGTAACAACAAAATTATATTCCGGATATCGTCACGAAATCCATAATTACGCAGAGATAAAAAATGAAGTCGAAGCAGGAATTATCGCATTCATGGACGGAATATTAAATTAAAAAATTAATGGGTTGAAACTTAAATGGGGACGTAGTAAAATGTCAAAATGCTACGTCCCCAACTGCATTTTGCGGTGTCCCTTTTTGTGAATCAGGGTGTCCCTGATTTGATACAGAATTATGTGGAAATAAAAATATGAATGAGGAATTATAAAAAATGAGTGGAAAATTATATGGTGTCGGTGTCGGTCCGGGAAATCCTAAGTTAATGACTTATCTTGCAGTGGAGACGATTAAGAATTGTCCGGTAATCGCAGTGCCTGCAGATGGAAAAGAACATGCAATCAGTTATAAAATTGCATCTGGAATCGTGAAGGATATGGATCAGAAAGAGTGTTTGGGACTGTCTTCACCGATGACGAAAGACCGGAAAATTTTAGAAAAGAATTATCAAAAAGTATCAGAAGAAATCATAAAGAAACTGGATGAAGGTAAAAATGTGGCATACTTGACACTTGGAGATCCAACGGTTTATTCCACTTATATTTATATCCAGCGTATTGTAAAAGAGCGCGGATACGATGCAGAGATTATTAATGGAGTTCCATCATTTTGTGCAGTTGCAGCCAAACTGGGAGACAGCCTTGCAGACCGATCCGAGCAGCTTCATATCATTCCATCCAACTATGAGATCGAAGAGGCGTTGACGCTTCCTGGAAATAAAATTCTTATGAAGGCAGCTTCAAAATTGTCGGATGTGAAGAAAGTCTTGAAAGAGCAGGGAATGGACGCGCAGATGATTGAAAACTGTGGTATGGAAGAAGAGAAAATTTATCACGGTGTAGAAGAAATGCCGGAGAAGGCGGCGTATTACACAACGGTGTTGGTGAAAGAATAAAATAAAAAGAAGCTGTGAAATGACTGATAGTTATTTTTAGGGGATATCAATCTAGTATCTATTTTAAAATCACAGCTTCTTTTTTTAGTTATAAGGTTAAATATAAGTTTATTATTCTATTATAGCTTCCTTTGCAATAGCTTTCTCTTTGTTTGAAAACATTTTTCCAAAGATAAAACGGATACATGGTCCGCAGTAGAACATCTGCCAGAAAAATGCAACAGGGAAATTGAAAAAAGTGGTCTGAAACCATACAGAGATGATATTTGAACCAGCATTTTTGAAAAGTACAGTTGCAATCAGACTCATGACCGGGCACATAATGCAGATGATCATAGCTGAAATAGCAAGTGTAATTACAATCGGTCTGTCATTCGGAGTGACCATGCGGAAGGCAAGTGCATGAGCAAGCTTATCTACGATAAAGAATTCCAGTAAAAATGCGACTGGCCACATAATTTTCATTTCTCCGAAAGCCATAAGAAAGACTGCGTTACTCATTCCACCAATATTGAGGGAAATATTGTAGCAAATCATTACATAGACCATAAGAAATGACATCATCAGTGTAAAAATAACATTTTGAAATAAATTTTTTGGCATAATTGTTTCTCCTTTTTTGTGTAATATTTAGTGATTAGTAAAAAAGAGTACAAAAAAGACACTTGTGTTGTTCGTTATCAAGCATACACTTGTGTCGTTTCCAATTATACCATAGTTCCTATATAAAATTTTCGTACAGGTATGGAGTATAGCAAAAAAATAAGCAAAAATCAAGTATATTTTGTGATATACTAAAAAGCAAATAAAAAGCAAATGAGTTCGGAGGAAGGTCAAAATTATGAAACCTGTAGTAGTAAGAAATGTTGCAATCGGTGAGGGTATTCCGAAAATCTGTGTACCGATTGTTGGTAAGACAATAGATGAGATTTTGAATCAGGCGAAGCATATCTGTGAGATAGGAGCAGATGTAGTGGAGTGGCGTGTGGACTGGTTCGAGGAAGTGAAAAATTACGAAAGTGTGGAAAATGCTGCGAAGCAGTTGAGAGATATTCTTGGAGAGACACCGATTCTTTTTACATTTCGCACTGCGAAGGAAGGTGGCGAGCGCGCGATAGAACCAGATGAGTATGTAGTGCTGAATGAAAAAATTGCGAAAAGCGGATATGTGGACCTTGTGGATGTAGAAGCATTTACCGGGGATATATATGTGGAAAAAGTGGTGAAAACAGCGCACGAATGTGGAGTAAAGGTGATTGCCTCCAACCATGATTTTCAGAAGACGCCACAGAAGAAAGAATTGATTGCGCGTATGCGAAAAATGCAGGAGTTAGGGGCTGACATTCCGAAAATCGCGGTAATGCCGCAAGGAAAAGAAGATTTGCTGACATTATTATCTGCAACAGAAGAGATGACAAGATGTTATGCAGACAGACCGGTTATTACGATGTCTATGGCGGGAACCGGGGTACTGAGCCGTCTGTGTGGGGAAGTCTTTGGCTCAGCACTTACATTTGGTGCGGCGGGGAAAGTATCTGCACCGGGACAGATTGATGTGGAAGAGCTGAGAGCAGTACTCGGAATTTTACATAAGAGCTTGTAATAGCTGCAAATTGATTATTTACATGAAATTGAATTCAGAAGAAAGCACAGACTTGATAAGAAAGAACTTGAATTCGATATGCAGATTAGTATATTGCTTGCAGAGCAGATTGTTGAATTATTTCTTATGATTCTCATGGGATATGTGATAGTGAAGCTGGGACTTGTAACAGACGATGACAGCAAAATTTTGTCGAAAATTGTCTTATACATTGTGATTCCGTGTGTTATGATCAATGCATTTCAGATAGATTATACACCGGACAAAATACAGGGTATGCTTCTTGCGCTGGTTGCTTCGGTAGTTTTGCAAGTTTTATTATTGATAGCAGTATGGATTATGGGAAAAGAGTGGGTCGTATACGGGTGTGTTTTCATAGCTGTGCAGTTGATTTTTACGTGGACACATGGAAAATATATTATCAGTTCAGGGGAGAGGATTGACTGGAGAAAGATTGTGCTTAACATCAATATGATTGCGATTTTCATAGGAGCGGTTTTGTTTTTGTTGAAGATTCATTTGCCGGAGATTGTAGACGGTACACTTCGTGCAGTGGGAAGCACGATTGGACCGGTAAGTATGATTGTGATGATGCCGGTTATGGTATTACTATATCAGAAAATTATTTAATTTCATATTTTGAACACATTTCAGAGATATTTCAAACACATTTTTTTGGTACTTTAAATTGTCACTGTAAGACATGGATTTAGGAAAGACGAGTGAACTGGTGAAAGAAAGAGTACCTAAAAAATGTGTTTTTTGTTTTATTCTTGTGTGTGGAATTATATTGAGTGTTTTTCAAATTATTAGGGCAAATGATTCTAATAGTGAGTCAGATAGTGCGAGTGAGACAAAGCAGTCAGATAACGAGAAAAATGTGATGAATGAGGAGCAAAAAATCATTTATCAGAAAATTAAAAAGACATATGATGTAGAAGAACAGACAGATATAGCGAAAGCATTGGAAGAAGAGAAAAAATGCGACAACTATACGCCTGAAAATATGTTGATTAAATATAATCCGTATGGGACAAATACATTATCCCTATATGTATATTTTAATACGGATTCGCCAGTCAGTGTGACATATACGGTACACGTTGACGATGAAAATATTTCGGATTTTATACGTACAGCGTATCAGGACAGCGCATATCAGACGGAGCATGAATGTCAAGTTATCGGACTGATTCCGAATATGACAAATACCATTATATTTACGCTTACTGCGGAAGACGGAGAAACTGCCACATATGAGAAATCTTATGATATGGGCAGCCTTTATGGAGAAGAGGATGTAAAACTGGATGTTGAAACGCTTGGTAAATCAGAGCAGTTAGAAGACGGTCTGTATGTGATTCTTGGTAATGACAGTACATCCATGGATTTTATGTATTACTATGATAATGATGGTATTTTAAGAGGTGAAATACCGATTCTAGGTTATCGAAGTCATCGTTTGTTATTTGACGATGCATATATGTATTACAGCATTTCCGAAAAGAAAATTGCTCAGGTTAACCGGCTTGGTCAAGTGACAAATATATTAGAACTTGGGCAGTACAAATTACATCATGATTATGTTTTTGATGATTCGGGAGATATACTGGTGCTGGCAACGGACACAACGCAGGATAGTGTTGAAGATATTGTAATAAAACTGGATATAGATACAGGAAATGTGACGGAAGTTGTAGATCTTGGAGATCTGCTTGGTGATTATAAAGATATTTGTCAAAAAAACTCATCCGACGAATTGGATTGGATACATATTAATACTATTCAATATATGACAAATGATTCGATTCTTTTAAGTTCCAAAGAGACTTCAACCATTTTGAAGATCAATCAGATTACGTCTTCCCCAACGATTGAGTACATGATTGGGGAAAAAGATGTATGGGAAGATACATTATATGAGAATCTCGTTCTTAGTAAGTACGGAAAATTCACAATACAAGGTGGACAGCATACTGTTACTTATGAAGAAGATTCCAGCCTTCCTGAAGGACAGTACTATCTCTATATGTTTAACAATAATATAGGAATTAGTGAAACAAGACCAGATTATGATTGGAGTTTGATTGGGCTTACAGAAGCTTTTGCAACAAAAATAGTCTTATTTTTATATTAATCTGTCCTTTATATCAGCAAAATTAATCTCCAGTTTTCCATCATAAATCATAACAGGGATAATATCATCAAATGTATACATATGTGGATAATCGTCGCCTTCAAAGTAGTAACACAGCACACTCTCACGCTTCGGATCTACGATCCAGTATTCACGGACACCGGCGTTCTGGTATTTGGCAACTTTCTTTATGTAATCACGGCTGCGGCTGGAAGGAGACACAATCTCAATACAGAAGTCCGGCGCGCCATAAACACCTTTTTCTACAAGCCGGTCAAGCTGGCAGATTACGGAAATATCCGGCTGGATCATCGTGCGATTATCGCAGTCGAGCTGGACATCAAGTGGCGCTGGAAGGACTTTACATGGGCCTTTATTTTTGCGAATATAAAAACCGATGTCTATTAATAGTTCGCTGATAAGTTCCTGATGTACAGAGCGGGGTGCTTCCAGAAAAATCAGATGCCCGTCGATGAGTTCGGCTCGAACGTCGTCCGGGAGGGCATAGTAGTCGTCCAGAGTGTATTCGCCCTGTTTCTTATCGGAAGAAACAGTATAGGCTGTAGCGGTCTCTCTGATTCCATCGATACCGGAATCGATATCTCTAAAAAGGACATCATTCAGTGCCTTCAATGTTGCATAGCGTGGAGATTTTGTCTCGCCATTCAGAATCTTGTTGATGGTACCTGTCGGTATGCCGGACAGTCTGGAAAGCTGTTCTGTTGTAATACCAAGTTCGTTTTTTCTTTCTTTGAATTCTTCCCCTAATGACTTCATAACAGCGCCTCCTTGAAATGTTTTAGTAAAATTAGTATATCTACAAAACGGTTGAAAGTCAATAATAAATATCCGAAAATTAAAAAATAACCGTAAACGGTTAAAAACTATTGAAATAACTTGACTGGGAGGCATGGAATAGACTATGATAGTGAAAAAGAAAAGGTGAGAGG
This sequence comes from uncultured Dorea sp., assembly GCA_934307335.1. GTDB lineage: Bacteria > Bacillota > Clostridia > Lachnospirales > Lachnospiraceae > Dorea. The sequence continues at coordinate 59,836 of CAKRCL010000005.1, forward strand.
ACTGGGGAAATTATGAAAAAGAGTAATCCAAAGGCACTTATGCCAATTGGTGTATTTTTGGTTTTGTATCTGGGGCTTGGAATTGTTTTTGAATACGTGATGAAGATACCGATGGGATTTTACAACATTCCAATTGTACTTGCATTTATGGTGGCAATTTTAGTGGCCTGTTTTCAAAACAGGGAAGTCAGTTTTGATGAGAAATTGTCCATCATGGCACAGGGACTGGCAGATAAGAATATTATTACAATGTTATTGATCTTCCTTGTGGCGGGGAGCTTTGTTGGAGTTGTGGGAAGAAGCAGTGCAGAGAGTGTGGCATATTTCATGCTTTCGCTGATTCCGGCCAAGTTTTCCGTGGCGGTGTTATTTGTAGTTGCGTGTTTTGTATCGACAGCTATGGGAACTTCAGTCGGAACAATTACATTGATTGCCCCGATCGCGGCGGCAGTTTCTGATGCTTCAGGATTTGATCTGGCGCTCTGCGTCGGTTCGGTCATGGGTGGTGCTATGTTCGGGGACAATCTTTCTTTTATATCAGACACGACGATTGCGGCGTGTAACGGACAGGGCTGTCCGATGAAGGATAAATTCCGGGAGAATTTCTGGATTGCATTTCCGGCAGCATTGGTAACGTTAGGTCTGATACTTGTATT
>CAKRCL010000006.1 GCA_934307335.1 uncultured Dorea sp.
TTATTTTTTTGCGTTCCCATGAGCTCTTAAGCACTTTCCAGTCTCGTCTCACGCGACAGCTTGTATAATATATCATGTCCGCCCAGAATTGTCAATATTGTTTTTATTATTTATTTTATTTGCACAATTAAATACAATTCACACCACTTCTTCCACCCATTTGGGCAATGTTGGAAGTCTCAGACATAAGCTCTCATTAAGAACTTTCCTATTATACAAAAAAAGACATAGCATTCTCTATAACACTACGTCTCTTTTCAATCACTTTAAATTTTCATTGCTAACTGCATAATCGGATTATAATCATATATTATTTTTATGATGTCGTTATTCTGAATCAATGCATAAGCTTCTTTTCCAATACTTGTTACGTAAAGCATCGTGACAATAACAAATGCCACCCATACGATAATAAGTGCGCATCCCACTCCTAAAAATCCGCCTGCAAGCCGATTAACAAATCCCAGTACCGGTAATTCCGCTACTACATCGAGTGCAAAAACAATTGCACGTACAATAATTGTCACAACTAAGAACAGTCCTAAAAATGCTACAATATGAATAATTAATTTTGACAGGAATTCTCCTATGTATTGTGCAAATGTATCTACTCCGAGCTGAGAATAAATTTCACTGTTATTATTTGTAGACAACTGTGTTTTAAAAATTGCCGGGAGATCTGCTTTTTCAATTGCATCTACCTGTACATCTCTTGGAATATCAGCATTCTCTATCGCATTCTTTGCAGCTTCACTGACATTTCCATTTTTCACTCCATCTAGAATACTACTGGATATCCCAAATTGAGATAATTGTTCCCCAGTAATCTTTCCATTTACAATATCATCTACCGATACACCATAGGATTCCAGTTTTTCCTCACTAATCCCAGCTGCTTTTAATGCTTTTCTAACATTTTCTTCTGAAATTCCTGTTGAATCACTATTTCCAGTCAATTGTGCTGTTGCAGCCCGCGCCATAGTACTGGTGACCTGACTTTTTATCATATCATCTAACGGTGTATACTTTTCTATGGCCGATGTTGCATATGGCGTCGCAACAACTACTATTATGATTGTTAGTATCGTTGTCACCAACGAGACTGCAATACGAATCGCACCTCGATAAACTCCAATAAAAAATCCCAGTAAAAATATACCCGCTACTGTTATTGTTAACCAATTCCACTCCATACGTTCTCCTTACTTCACAAGCCGCACATTCTCCATGCCATTTGCGTTCATCACAATGTATTTATTAACTCCCATTATCGGAAAAATTTCTCGAATATTTGTTTCCATCTCTCCATCGAATTTCTGTATACCACTTTTCAAGAAAATACAACAGTTATTCTCGTCATACATAATTATCTGGCTATCGCTCATTTTTACATTACTATAATTTCCTTTAAAATCTTTTGACAAAATTTGCTTTCCAGATAAATTATAAAGTCGAAGTTCATATCCACCTTTTCCCTCATTTTTCAGAATAAGTCCGATATACCTGTTATCATGAAATACACTTTTTATTTCTTTATCAATCTTAATCTGTGTCAACTGCTTTGGAATATCTTCTCCTTGATAAATCGTTAAAATATTATCCCCGACTACAGCTGAAACTTTTTGACTTAAAAAAAATCCCTCTGCCATCAAAGAACCTTTATATTCTTCAAGTACAACCTGATGATCCGCCACTTTTTCACCAGCACTTCCAAAATTATAATATGCCACTTTGGAAGTCACACTTCCATCCTGTGTATATAGATAAACAACCTGCAATACTTCTGCATCCGGTGATATAGCAACATCAATTGGGTATCCTGTTCCGCTTAACGAAGTCTTATGTTCTACCAAAATATTTCCCGCTGTATCATAACAGACAATTTTCGGTGAAGAACTGTCTTTTAAAACTGCGCAAACAATCCCCTGACTTGACACTGCAGCTTTTTCAATCGGAAGTGTTGTGTGAATTTCTCCTTTTGCACCATCTTTCTGAAAAATGACCACATCATTGCCGCCTTTATCGAAAATAATTGCTGATTCATCTCCTGTAACAATTGCAGGTGTCTTAATCTGATAAGCCTGATTCCATTTTTCTTCTCCATGCTGATTCAAATACGCCATTCCATCGCGGCTATAACGAACCATTCCATCCGCAAATTCTTTGTAATTACTATCTGCACTTCCTGCATCTGAGTAAGTTTCTGCCACACGTACATTTGTATATGTCTGTAAATGTATGAACAAATAAATTCCAATCGAAGCTGATAAAACAAGTACTAAAATTACCAGAATTTTTAATCTAAGCTTTTTTTTATGCTCCTTCACCTGTTCCTCCAGCTTCGCTCTTTGAGTTTCCTCGTCTTCTGTATTATCCATGATCCGTCTGACCAGCTTGTCCGCAATCTCTTCTGAATTTCGAACTACCCGCAGATTTTTATTCTTTTGATTCAATATTCAGATTCCCTTCGTACTTTTTATTTCTCCCTATTGTAACACATCTGATGCTATGGTAACAATAATTTTTGCCCTATGAAGATCAGGTTCCCATCCGTTAATCCATTCATTTTACAAATAGCTTCCACATGTCCACTATCACCATAAGTCTTTTTGCTGATACTTGCCAATGTATCTCCTTTTTTCACCGTGTAATAATCAGACTGGCTTAATTGCTCCTGCACAGTCGATACTTCCGGTACTGTTTCCTCTGTCTCCACATTAGGATTCTTTTCTACGTTACCATTTTCCTCGTCGTTATTTTCCACTTCATCACTACGCTCTACACTACTATTCGCTTCTACAGCCGCACTTTTTTGTTCATCCGTATCCTCTTTTGCACTTGCAAGCTGTTCCAATGATTTTTGCACCGATTCCATTCGTTCAAAATTATTCATAGTCGAAATTCCTATTGCTAATACCACCACAACCAGAAGTGTACTAGTCGCATATAATAATTTTGAGCTCTGACTCTGTTCCTTGATTTCCATCCTCTGCCTCACTGTACTACGAAAATCCTTTGCAGCTCGATCCTCAACCACTTCAATGGGAGTCACGCCATTCTGCCTACGTGTATTAATCATATAATTCTGCATTTGTGGATTTTTTTCATAATAAATATAATGGCCTGCGATTTGCATCAATTCGTTATATTTGTATGCAAAATACATTTCATCCTGCGTCTCCGCATCTCTCCAGATAAAAACCGTATTTTCCATATCATAAAATTTCCGATGTAACTCTTGTACTTCATGATTCAAACTCATAGGATGTCCTGCTTCAATCAGGCACCAGCCAATTAACTGTTGATCTTTAAAATATTCCTTCTGATTTTCTTCTATTTTTTCTCTTATTTCATCCCGATTTTTCAGTTCTGTTCCTTCCACTTCAACATTTTCCACTAGAATCGCTCCGGATATATATACAACTGTCTGGTCCTCACACGTAGTGATCTCCCCGGCCAGTACTGCTGCCACCGGTTTTTCCATCGCTTTTTCCTGTAATTGTCCAAGAAATATATCTACATAATCTTCTACATAAATCTTGGGTTCATCACAAACATTTCCAATTTGCCTTACATTTTTCGGAAGTTGCCGTTCCATATACTCTCACCTCATTATACATATTTGCCTCTATGGCGGTGTTAATCATAGCACAGAAACTATGCATAATTTATCAATTAATGAAAGCTGGCATCCAAACTTTACGGCATCCTTTTTCTACTTTCGACGCCTTGTCTCTAAAAGACTGCAGTACTTGTCGGTAAGCGTCGTGACCCACCCTTCTTTCGTTCTTGGAAATGTGCGAAATGTCACAGGCCACATATGCGTCCGTATAATGTCTGTTTCAGTAAAATTTAAAGTAAAATATTTTCTTGCATTCCGATACGCTTTTTCCGGATGTTTCAAGCCATGCAACCGCTCCCCAGTCTCAGCTGCATGCGTGTGCCAGTCATAAAGGAACAGATCATGAATCATCCCGGCACGCGCCGCAGACCTGGCATCTAAATGAAGCATTTTACATAAACAATAATTACAATATGCCACGCGCAGGCAATGCTTGTAACAATTTGTCCGTCCATGCTGCGGATATTTTTTCATCTCAAGCACTATCGGATGATTGGCAATATCCTGTATGTTCTTGTAAAATTCACGCTTTTTCGCATATTTTCTCCCTTGCATTATCTATACCCCTTTTTACTTTTCTATGTAAATAAAAAATGTGCCTTTATATTTGTACAAAAAGGGCATGTCTCACCCAAGACATGCCCCTCATATGAAAATCTTATATTGATTCCACAGTTTTTACTCACCAAATACAGCTTTATAATCAGCCTGGAATTTCTCGATTCCCTGATCTGTTAATGGATGATGTGTCATCTGCTCAATTACTTTGTAAGGTACTGTAGCAATGTCAGCGCCTGCCAGTGCACACTCTGTTACGTGCATTGGGTTACGAACGCTTGCTGCGATAATCTCAGTCTCAATACCTGCAACAGCAAAAATCTCTGCGATCTCTGCAATAAGATCTGTTCCTCTTGTTGAAATATCATCCAGACGTCCTAAGAATGGTGATACATATGTAGCACCTGCTCTTGCAGCAAGAAGTGCCTGATTAGCAGAGAATACAAGTGTAACATTTGTCTTAATTCCCTCAGCTGTAAGAACTTTAACTGCCTTAAGTCCTTCTACTGTCATTGGAATCTTAACTACCATGTTCGGGTGAATCTTTGCGATTGCTCTTCCTTCCTCGATCATTCCCTCAGCATCAACAGTTGTAGCCTTAACCTCACCGCTGATTGGTCCATCAACGATAGATGCGATCTCTGCGATAACTTCCTCAAACACTCTTCCCTCTTTAGCGATCAGAGATGGGTTTGTTGTTACTCCGCAGATAACTCCCATGTCATTTGCTTTTTTGATGTCCTCTACCTTCGCTGTGTCGATGAAAAATTTCATTTTTCTGTTCCTCCTTTAACCTGTGAACCTGTTGTTCATTCTTACTGCCCACCTAAGCAAATTATATCCCAGTTAAGTGCATATGGCAAGATGAATTTTTTTGTCAAGTGTACAAATTGCACAAATCAATTTGGGACAGGTGTGCGAGCCGAAAAAGCCCTAAAATACGCGGTAGAAAATTAATTGGGGACGGGGTTTTTTCAAAAAAACCCCGTCCCCAATTAATTTTCTTCTACAATTGTGTACGCCCTTCCAGTGCTCTCAACAATGTTACTTCGTCGATATATTCCAAATCTCCACCTACCGGTACCCCGCTGGCGATCCGACTGACTTTCACTCCTGTCGGCTTTATTAATTTGCTGATATACATTGCTGTTGTCTCCCCCTCCAGACTGGAGTTGGTTGCAATAATCACTTCGTCTATGTCACCTTCCAGACGTTTGATCAATTCTTTCAGCTTAATATCTCCGGGGCCGATACCTAACATCGGGGATATCGCTCCATGTAGTACGTGGTAAACGCCATTGTATTTTCCTGTTTTTTCATAAGCTGCCAAATCTCTTGTATTTTCCACAACCATGATTGTCTTATGATCACGGGCAGAATTACTGCAGATTGGGCAGAGTTCCTGATCAGTAAGTGTGCAGCATTCTTTGCAGTAACGCACATTTTCTCTGGCCTCAACCATCGTATCTGCCAGACGTTTCACTTCTTCCTTTGGCATATGTATCAGATGAAATGCCAATCTTGACGCTGACTTTGCACCGATGCCTGGAAGCCTCGACAGTTCATCTATCAGTTTGCTGATCTGGTTACTATAGTAATCCATTCATGCCTCCTGTAAATTTGGACATGCTTGTTGCAGATGCTTCATCTACTTTATCAAGTGCCTCATTTACTGCTGCCACGAGAAGATCTTCTAACATTTCCACATCATCTGGATCTACAACTTCTTCATCCAATTTTACTTTTACAAGTTTCTTAGCTCCGGATACAGTCACTTCTACAGCTCCACCTCCTGCAGTAGCTGTAAACTCTTTTGTCTCCATCTCTTTTGCCTGTTCTTCCATCTGGCGCTGCATCTTCTGTGCCTGTTTCATTAAATTTGCCATGTTGCCTGGCATTCCGCCTCCTGGAAATCCACCTCTTTTTGCCATTTTTAATCATCCTCCACTGTAATATCCATATTGATTAATTTTTCTATATCTACAAAACTGTCCTCGAATCTCCGTCCTTCTTCTACCTGACGTACATCGATGTCCAGTTTTTTTCCGATTTTACTTTCAATCAACCCTTTAATTTCTTCTTTATGCTCCTCTGTCCCTACTACCCCGGCACTTACCACATCTGGTAATACGATCAGAAGTCTGTTTCCTTCTCCTGCGCTAAGTCTTGCTTTTTTCAGATAGTTACGAAGCATTGGTGAAGCCTCTGCTGTCAGTTTTCTGAAATCCTTTGCCACATGTTTCACATCTTCATTCAACGCTTCCGGCAATTCCGGCCTTTTTTGCGGTTCTTCCTCTATTCCTGCTGCTCCATTGACATAGACAACACGTTCTTGGGCCATGCATTCCAAAAAATCGCCGTTCTCCAGCTTTTCTTCAACTGCACGTAATCGATCCAACAAAGAATCTGGATTTGTCTCCATCGCCGGTCTGCAGAGTTTGATCAAAGCTACTTCCAGCATAACTCTTTTCTGAGTTGAATATTTTAATTGATTCGTCAACTCCGAGAACACGCGAATATAGCGAATCAGCATATCATCTTCAATCAGCTGTGCCTCTTCTTTTAATCTTGCCAGATTCTCAGTAGAAACGTCAAGGACATCTTCCATATCATCCGAACTTCTGACAAGCAGAAGATTACGCAGATACCACGTAAAATCTGCCGACAACTGCGACAACTCTCTTCCCTGCATGACCAGTTCGTCTACGATTTCGATCACACTGTGCACATCCCGCTCCAAAAGCTTTCGGAGCAGTCGACTAAATACTTCCGTATCTACTGCGCCCAGTACTTCTAGCACATGATCGTAAGTAAGCGTCTGTCCAATATAAAATGCCGCGCATTGATCCAGAAGACTAAGCGCATCTCGCATGGAACCATCACCCATCCGTGCAATGTAACGAATCGCTTTTTCTTCTACATCCCAGCCTTCTTTATCTATCAACTCCTGTAATCTTGCTGAAATCGTCTCAATAGAAATACGTTTAAAATCATATCTCTGACAACGGCTCAGAATTGTCACCGGTATCTTATGGGCTTCTGTTGTTGCCAGTATAAATATAACATACTCTGGTGGTTCTTCCAATGTTTTCAAAAGTGCATTAAACGCACCGATTGACAGCATATGAACCTCATCGATAATGTACACCTTATAACGTCCTTGTGTCGGTCTGTACGCTACCTCCTCCCGGATCTCACGGATATTATCGACACCATTATTAGAAGCTGCATCAATTTCTATCACATTCATAGAATTACCTGCAGCAATGGCTTTGCAGACCGGACACTCCCCACACGGGCTTCCGTCTACCGGATGTTCACAGTTTACTGCCTTTGCAAATATTTTGGCGACCGTTGTCTTTCCGGTTCCCCTTGTTCCACAAAATAGATAGGCATGCCCGATTCTATCTGCTTCGATCTGATTCTTAAGCGTTCTTACGATTGCATCCTGACCCTTCACATCTTCAAATTCATTTGGCCGGAATTTCCGGTACAAAGCCATATATGACATCTTTATTCATCTCCAAAGCTGATTCCGGTAGTCTTAGCTTGTCTGATAATCTCAGACTTCGGATCAACATATTTTAATTTTCCTGCCACTTCAGCAAGCGGAACACGGACAATCTTATCATTTTTCACCGACATCATGCAACCATAATCTTTGTCCAAAATCGCATTTGCCGCCTCGGCACCAAGTCTCGTAGACAATACTCGGTCAAATGGGCATGGTGAACCACCTCTTTGTGTATGTCCGGGAATTGCAATTCGAACTTCCTGTTTTGTTCTCTTCTGAACTTTTTCTGCCATCTCATAAGCTACAGAAGGATATTTCTTCTTTGCCTGTTTCTCTTTCAATTCTTTCTTAGAAAGCTTTGCATCTTCTGTGGAAATAGCTCCCTCTGCCACTGCAATAATTGTAAATTTTTTACCAGCTTTGGCACGTTTATCAATTGCCTCCGCTACCACATCCATATCATATGGAATCTCCGGAAGCAAAATAATATCTGCTCCACCTGCAATTCCCGCATAAAGTGTGACCCAGCCCACTTTATGTCCCATGACTTCAACAATAAATACACGATTATGAGAAGTTGCTGTCGTATGAATACGGTCAATGGTATCTGTTGCAACTTCTACCGCACTGTGAAAACCAAATGTCATATCCGTTCCCCAAAGATCATTGTCGATCGTTTTTGGAAGTGTAACAACATTCAATCCTTCTTCACGCAAAAGGTTCGCCGTCTTGTGTGTTCCATTTCCACCTAGAATTACAAGACAATCCAAATTCAACTTATGATAAGTATGTTTCATAGCCTCAACTTTATCCAGACCATTTTCATCCGGTACGCGCATCAACTTAAATGGCTGTCTGGAAGTTCCGAGAATTGTTCCTCCAACTGTTAAAATCCCCGAAAAATCCGCTGCTTTTAGCATTCTGAAGTTAGAGTAGATCAATCCTTTATATCCCTCTTCAAAACCATAAATCTCCACATCCTTGCGAGCCTGAAATAATCCCTTCACAACTCCGCGCATCGCTGCATTAAGCGCCTGGCAATCTCCTCCACTTGTCAACATTCCAATCCTAAGCATCTTTTTTCCCTCCTGCATCTTGTGTCATGTTCATCTAGTTCCTGTATTTCTATCCACTGTCTTTCTATAAATGTCTTATTACTTCGTCAGTACTTCAATGCTTTTTTCTTTTACAAGCACCATATATTCTACCTGTGCAGATAATCCATCATCATCTGTATAAACAGTCCAGCCATTATCTTCATCTACATAAAATTCCGGTGTTCCTTCATTGATCATCGGTTCAATGGTAAACATCATGCCTGGGACAAGCACCATTTCACTGCCTTTCGGAGTTACATAACTCACAAAAGGCTCTTCATGAAATTCCAGACCAATTCCATGTCCTCCGATTTCTTCAACTACAGAATATCCATTTTTCTTAGCATGTGTATTGATTGCATACGCAATATCTCCCAGATGCCCCCACGGCTTTGCCGCTTTCAATCCGCGCTCGACACATTCCTGTGTAACACGTACAATACGTTCTGCCCGTTCAGATACATTTCCAATCATAAACATACGGGAAGCATCTGAATAATATCCATTTAAAATTGTAGATACATCTACATTGATAATATCTCCATCCACGAGGATTTCATCCTCACTTGGAATTCCATGACACACAACATTGTTAATTGACGTACACACACTCTTCGGAAAACCTTCAAATCCAAGCGGTGCCGGAATTCCTCCGTGTTCCGTCGTAAAATCATATACCAGTTTGTCGATTTCTGCTGTGCTCATGCCTGCCTTAATATGAGCTGCCACATGATCCAATACTGCTGTATTCAGATCAGCACTCTTTCGGATCTGTTCAATCTGCTCCGGTGTCTTAAGAAGCGACCGATCCGGAACAATCTGTCCTTTTTCAGCAAGCGCCCAAAGTTTTACATCTAACCTATCCATAATTTATGTCCATCTCCTTCAAAACAAGTGCAGAATACGCACCCATATTTACTACTACCTCTCCGTCTTCTACTATATACTCTTCGTGTTCAGTTGTGTAGCCCTCTCGATAAGAATACACCAATCTTCTCATCCGGCCACGCATTCCAACCTCTGCCTGCCACACTGGAACTGTCACTTCCTCAAGCGCATCCCCGTTATTAATAATCACAATAATCTTATGGTCTGCGTCCATTCTTGCATATGCCAGTATATTCTGACGCCATGTCAACATCATGACAGAACCTTCGCGAAATACCGGATAACGTTTATGTATCCGGATCATTTCTCTGTGAAATGCAATCAACTCCTGATCTTCATGCCCCCACGGATAGGTACGTCTGTTATCCGGATCAGTAAAACCACACACGCCCGCCTCATCTCCGTAGTAGATGGTCGGTGCCCCCGGCCATGTCATCTGCATAATGACTGCCTCTCGCATAATTGCCGGATTTACATTGGCAGAGGCTGCATTTGAACCTAATTCTCCAACTCGACCGACCATATGATTCGTTCTCGTCAGGAATCGTGAATGATCATGATTTGACAATTCATTCATAGACACCTGCAATGACGGAGTCATCATATTACTCATATGATGGCGGATAGAATTTACAAATGCATCTGCATTTCCACGCAGATCTTCTCGCTCCTCATCGCTGTGCTTTTCCATTCCGGTCAAAAACCAGGTGATCGGTTCCATAAATGCATCATAGTTCATAATGGTATCCCATTCGTCACCTTCCAGCCATTCACTCGGATCTCCATAATGCTCTGCAAGAATCAGTGCTTCCGGATTCGCCTCTTTCACAACTTTTCGGAACTCTTTCCAAAAACAATGATTATACTCATTGCTTCTGCCAAGATCCGCCGCCACATCCAGACGCCATCCGTCTGCATTATAAGGCGGGGAAACCCATTTTTTCGCAATCTGTAAAATGTAAGTCTCCAGTTCCGATGAATCCTCATAATTTAATTTAGGCAATGTGTCATGCCCCCACCAGCCATCATAGGCACCATTATACGGCCAGCATTCTTTTTCTTCTTTGAAGAAACGAAAATAGCTGCGATACGGACTGTCTGCACTGACATATGCTCCTGGTGCATATCCGTCCTGTCCTTCATAAATGCGTTCTCTGTCCATCCATTTATTAAAAGAACCACAATGATTGAACACACCATCCAGTATGACTTTCATCCCTCGTCTGTGGACTTCTTCCACAAACCGGGCAAAAAATTCATTACTCGCTTCCAGATTACGTTTGTCTGTCACACGTTTCTGGTATTTCGTCGCATGTGCATTCTCATGATCCCCATCTGCCAGCACATCTCCGCCATCTTCCACAATCACTCCATAATGCGGATCAATATAATCATAATCCTGAATGTCATATTTGTGATTGGACGGCGATACAAATAGTGGATTGAAATATAGTACTTCTACCCCAAGATCTTGTAGATAGTCCAGTTTTTCCCAGACACCTTTTAAATCGCCACCATAGAATCTGCGCACATCCATACTAGTCGGGCAACAATTCCAGTCCCCCACTTTTCTACTGTAGTCTCCGATATAGTAGTATTCCCGGTCTTCCACGTCATTTGCCGGATCTCCATTACAGAAACGATCTGTAAAAATCTGATACATGACCGCCCCTTTTGCCCAGGCTGGCGTATGAAAGCCCGGACAGACTACATAATCATAATCCCTTACAATCCGTTCTGACACTCCACAGCGGTTGTAATAACATACTTCTTCTCCACTTCGGACTTCAAAATAATATCGAAACGACTCTTCTTTTAATTGTTTTCTAATCTCGTAATAATCAAAAACTCCGCAGGTCTCTGCTTTCTCCATCTCACAGCGAACTTCATTCTGCACAAGGCAGACTTGATCCACATCATTCTTAGCTGTGCGAAACCGAAGCGTAACCATATCATTACGCTCCGGTTCGGATGGATTCACATACTGCGAAGTCCCATCGCAAAATAATGCTGATTTATTCATCTATGCTTCATCTCCAAACAACGCCTCAAACTCTTCTCTGGAAATCTTTTCTTTTTCCAGCAACAGTTCTGCACATGCATGAAGTACGTTGTCATACTCCTTAATAATGCTCTTCGCTTTTGCATAGCACTCATCTATAATACGCTTTACTTCCTGGTCGATTACAGTTGCTACTCCTTCTCCATATCCTCTGGAAGCATGTGCAAGATCTCTTCCTATAAAGACCTCATCACTGTCATCATCATAATTGATCAGTCCCACTGTCTCAGACATACCGAACTTTGTTACCATTGATTTTGCAATATTTGTTGCCTGCTTGATATCCTGAGAAGCCCCAGTTGTTATATCGTCAAAAATTGCTTCCTCTGCCACTCGACCACCAAGGGCTACTGTAATATCCTGCAACATCTTGCCCCTTGTGTTGAACATCTCATCCTGTTCCGGAAGCGGCATCGTATATCCACCTGCACTTCCCGTCGGAATGATCGATACACTATATACCGGTCCAACATCTGGAAGCACATGGAATAAAATAGCATGACCTGCTTCATGAAATGCGGTAATTTTTCTTTCTTTCTCAGAAATCACACGGCTCTTCTTCTCAGCTCCAATTCCGACCTTGACAAATGCTTTCTTGATATCTTCCTGTTTTAAGAACAATCTTCCTGCCTTTGCTGCAAGAATTGCTGCCTCATTCAATAAGTTTTCCAGATCAGCTCCGGAAAATCCGGCAGTTGTCTGAGCGATCTGCTTCAAATCGATCTCTTCACTGAGTGGTTTCCCCTTTGCATGTACCATAAGGATTTCTTCTCTTCCCTGTACATCCGGTCTGCCAACAACAACTTTACGGTCAAAACGTCCCGGACGCAAAATTGCAGGGTCTAGAATATCTACACGGTTCGTCGCTGCCATGACAATGATTCCTTCATTAACTCCAAATCCATCCATCTCAACAAGCAACTGGTTCAATGTCTGCTCACGTTCGTCATGACCGCCGCCCATACCGGTTCCTCTTCGTCTTGCAACTGCATCTATTTCATCAATAAAAATGATGCACGGTGCATTTTTCTTTGCTTCTTCAAACAGATCACGGACTCTGGCTGCTCCGACTCCGACAAACATTTCCACAAAATCAGATCCTGAAATCGTAAAGAACGGAACTGCTGCTTCACCAGCTACAGCTTTTGCAAGAAGCGTTTTTCCGGTTCCGGGAGGTCCCACAAGAAGCACTCCTTTCGGGATACGCGCCCCCACCTGAATATATTTCTTAGGTTCCTTCAGGAAATCTACGATCTCCTCCAGTTCCTCTTTTTCTTCCTTCAATCCAGCCACATTCTCAAATGTCACTTTCTTATCGCTATCTGTGCTTAATCTTGCACGGCTCTTTCCGAAGCTCATAGCTTTGTTTCCTGCACCACTGCCCTGACGGTTCATCATCATAAAAATGAACATCACACCTGCAAGTGTCAGAAGTACCGGGAGGATGGTTGTCGCAAATAAAGTATCCTGCGGAACATCTTCCATATCATAGTCAAGCTTCTGCTCCTTCAAATAATCCTGCACCTCATTGACATCCGACACATAAAGATAACGTACCTGTCTGCCATCTTTATCTTCTTTCTTCAACTGGACTTCTACGTGTCCGGTTGGCACATTTTTATTCTGAATCACAGATATGCTTTCCACATTTTTTCCTGTGACCAATGTCTGGAATTCACTCCAGGTAAGGCGACCGCTCTGATTCTCGAACATATTGGTAAACCAGAGTACCGCAAATAAGAATATGACCAGAACCAGTAACCCGGCTCCGCTTATTCCTTTATTTTTTCTAGTGTTCAAACTTCTGCTCCCTTCTACTCCACACCTTCTACAACTCCAATGTATGGAAGATTTCTGTATTTCTGGGCGTAATCCAGACCATATCCTACAACAAATTCGTCCGGAATATTAAATCCAACATAATCAACCTTTACGTCTTTTACACGTCTTTCAGGCTTATCTAACAGCGTACAAAGTCCAAGACTCTTTGGTCCGCGCTTCTTTAAAATCTCAATCAGATAAGAAAGTGTTCTTCCGGAGTCAATAATATCCTCCACAATAAGAACATCTTTTCCTTCCAACGTCTCATCAAGGTCTTTTGCGATCTTAACCACACCGCTTGAAGAAGTTCCGTCACCGTAGCTGCTGACACTCATAAAGTCCATAGATACCGGCACTGTAATTCTCTTAGCCAGCTCACACATAAAGAACACTCCACCCTTTAATACACAGATCAGATGTACTTCTTTTCCTGCGTAATCTTTACTGATCTGCTCTCCCAGTTCACGGATTCTCTTATCTACATCTTCTTCTTTAACTAATACTTTTACTGTCTCTGCCATAATTTTCTCCTTTGCAAAATTGAATTTCTAAAATATTTTTTGTATACTCTGTAACCTGATATCTCTGACTCTGTCTGTAACCGACCACCCACATAATCTCATGTCCATCCGCTACAAGCCAGATATTATCTCTCTCTTCCTGCGAGATTTTCTCATTTATAAAATACTTCTTCAGCCTCTGCTGCCCTCCGTTTTTATTAATTGTAAGGATATCACCAGGCTGTCTGTGCCTTGTTTCCACAGTATTCTTAATTATATCATAATCAAACCATTTCGTGTAGATTTTTTCAGGAAATGCATGAACAGCCGGGTCACGCTCAAATATCCTGAACCGAAATACCCCCTCCTGTTCCTGACATTTCTTGTCATGCACTTTCATTTGTTCTGTACCTTCACGCGCCAGACGCACCCCCTCATAAATTCGTGTCGCCATTACCTCATAAGGCAACTGAAGCTTACGCCCCACCTGTCTCCGAAAAAGTTCTTGAAGCGCTTGCACATGTACAGACCCGATATCTTTTTCATGCCCTGCCGCCTGACAAATGATTCTGTGAAGAACATACCTTTTCAACGCATCCGGAATCTCATCATATTGATGCCTGTCAATTATCATACTTTTCTGCAAAATCTTTTCTCGACTCAGTTCTTCCTTGCTTAAACCTTCTTTAATAATACATTTTTCTTTATATTCTTCTATCTGTATGTCCACATATTCCCAGATATCTCTTACACTCTGAGCTGCTCTGGAAATGTGCTCTACTGCTTGAACATTAATCTGCTCCAACTGCGGTATCACTTGATTCCGCAATTTATTTCTGGCATATACATTTTCCGCATTTGTCTCGTCTGTACAATAAGATATTCCCATTTTTCCAAGATATGATTCAATCTCTTTTCTTTCCAGGTTAAGAAGCGGTCGAATCCAGACTCCCGATACAGGTTCGATACCGCCAAGCCCCCGGATGTCTGTCCCCCGGCACAAATGAAACAGTACCGTCTCTACATTATCATTTTTATGATGCGCCAATGCAATCTTTCCACCTCCGGACTGCTTTCGTACTTCTGAAAATGCTTTTCTTCGTACTACACGCCCGGCTTCTTCCTCTGACATATTCCAGTCTTTTGCAAGCATTCTTACATCTTCATGATATACAACAAACGGTACTTCCCACTCCTCACACATTTTATGCACATAATTTTCGTCTGCATCTGCGCTTTCCCCGCGTAGTCCATGATGAACATGCACCGCAATAATGTCTAAATCTCCCTCTTGTTTTTCTCTCCACTCTTTTCTGAGTTGTACAAGCACGAAAAGAAGGCATATGGAATCTGCACCTCCCGATACGCCTACAATTACTTTATCATTTTTTTCCAGCATATGATGTTCTTCTATATAAGACTTAACTTTCTGATACATCTGCTCTTATTCCGTTTCCCTATTTCTTTCACTTTTTGTCTTCAAATTTACTATATAAAATTTATCTATAAATTGCAAGTTTATGTTTTAAGTCAAACAGCTGATCTATATTTTCCAAATTCCAGTCACAAGAACAGTCATATCATCAAGTGGTTTTACTCCCACATATTTCATGACTTGCTCCAGAATATGGTGCGCCATTTCTCCCGGATTCTGCGAATCCACCTGACAAATAAACTGTTCCATCAATTGATCCTGCTCTCCCGAAGGTAATGTGTCCAAAATCCCATCTGTCACCATAATCAGGAAATCGCCATCTTTTAATTGTCTATATTGAGGTTCTATTTCTAATCCCGCCAGTACTCCAACCGGAAGTGAAATAGCCCTTACTTCTTCCACTATATTTTTTTCTTCTTCATTTTTTCGCTTTATATATGTAGTTGCTGCTCCTGCCTTTACCATTTCACAGCTTCCATCATACAAATCAATCAATGCTGCATCAATAGTCGAGAACATAACCTCCTCCCGTCCAGTCACAAGTGCTGTATTCATGATTTGCACAGCCATCTTTAATGGAAATCCAGCATTTAAAAGCTCTTCTAACATTTCCACCACCATCGTACTCTCTCGAAACGCCCGCTCGCCAGACCCCATTCCATCCGAAAGCGCGATTCCTTTCCGCCCACCTGGCAAATCTGATGTCAAAAACGTGTCTCCTGAAATTTTTTCACAGCCTTTCCCAACCTTCGCCACACCTTGGAGTGTATGAAACCGCGCCCCTTCCACACAGGCAACTGTGCAGTACTCATCTCCGATGATCGGACGTTCCCCTCTGCCTGGAACCATCACACGTCCCGCTATTTTCCCAACCTCAGCCGCCAATTCTTTCACTGGAACAATATGCCCTTTTGATGCCTTCAACGTCAAATGAATTTCATATTTCCCTTGCGTAGTCATGTAAAATACTGATGTCAAAATTTTAATTCCGGATTTTTTTAGTTGATTTCGGATTCTTTTTTTCAGACGCTCATCCTCAAAAATACCCGCATCCAATTCATGCGTTGTGTAACACAGTGTCTTTGCAAAAGCATTTATTTGCGATGCAAATCCTTCTCTGTTCTGAATCAGCTTGTTACTCCATACCAGTTTTTGGCGCATGATCTCATAATTCTCCATCGTTTCCCGAAGAAACCTTGGCGCGCTGATACACTGCTTCATTAATTTACGTTTCAATTCCACATTTAATTCCGCCCCGTAATCCTGTACTCCACGCAAAATCTCCTGCATCATCTGATAAGTCTGTCGACGATTCATACCGAGACACCTCTCACGATTCTCACATTCCCTGCAAACCTTTTGCGTAACCCTCTCAAATATGTCATCGTTTTCCTCGCTTGTAAATGTTGCCCGATAATCCTCCAGCTTGGAAAATGCTGCTGATAATTTTTTTAATGATCCTGCAAACTTGTCCACTTGAATCACGTATGGATTCGTAAAAATCTGGGGATCTCGTTCCTTTAATTCCTGCATTCAATCTCTCCCTTATTAATTAATTTTATGAATATTTTTATGTGTAGAACTTTCAAACAATTGTTTTTATGTTTTAACGTGGCAAGGTCTTTTTTATTTATATAAAAAAAGCCTCAGGCCTTCGCCCAAAGCTTTCTCATTCGTTACTTTGCTTTTAATATGATCTCATTTTCATTTACCAGACCAAGTTTCTCTTTTGCAATCTCCTCCACATACTCATCCGTTCCCACATATGCTTCCATATCGTCAATCTCCTGTGATCTGGCTTTCTCTTCTTCTATCTGTTTCTTGAGCTCAGTCTCCTGAGCCAGATAACTCTTCTCTTTTGCCCGAAGAGAAACTCCACCAATCACAACCAATGCTGTCATCAAGATAATGACACCTGTAATTGCCAACACACTCAGCTTATGCTGATTCGTCCGCCTCCTGGACCTTCTCCTACGGCTGTTGCGCCTTGTACTTTTCATCTATACTCACCCTTACCTACGGCTATTACACCGATTAATACCCTTTTTCTAATCATATCTTTTTCCCGAAAAATTATCAAGTTTTCCTGGTGTAGATTTTTTTGCACAATTTTTGCACTTTTCCAAATATCCATGACATTAGAGCCGCCCCAGACACAATACCTAGTATATAATACCATCTCACACTACCATTACTAGTGTGGTAAATTTGCACAAATACATATAACTCTACAAAAATCCAGTAAAACAGATCTTCAATTCCGATCACTGTAAGCGAATGTTTCACTAGCCCCCTCAAACATTCTAAGCAACGATATGCTATCCGCAAGAACAGACCTGTCAGAAAAGCCGATAAAAAAATCAACATTTCTTTTTCAATTCCAATCATCAATTCTTTCACATCTTTCTGCACGTTTTTCTGCACATATTTCTGTACTTTTTTACCGGAACAATCTCGCAAACAAATTCTCTCCTTGCTTTTGTCCCACATGCACATCAGAATAAGCAATGCTATCAATATTTCCCGAAAGATCCACCTCTCCCTTTTCTAAATTCAATCGATTCACATGAAGATCTGTCCCTTTCACCATCAGCATTCCCTGTTCTGTCTCTAAAAGAATCTCATTCAAATCAAACGACAGCACATCTTTTACACCTGTCACCAGACTGGACGTCCGGTTATTTACAACCAGCTTATGCCCTCGCGCTGCTGGTTTTTGTACATTTCTCTCATCCATATCCATCACAACCTTTCTTCGTAATCTTATGAAAGGTCATCACTTTTTATTACAAATATTTGAACAAGTCTTTCGCTTCTTCCTTTTTGGTCGTCTCCTGGATATCAAGAACTTCTACCTTAACCGTTCTTGTGCCGAACTGAATCTCAATAATATCCCCCGGCTTTACCTTCACAGACGCTTTCGCCACACTACCATTGACAAAAACACGTCCCGCATCACATGCTTCATTTGCCACCGTTCTACGCTTAATCAAACGCGAAACTTTCAAAAATTTATCTAATCTCATAAAAATCTCCTTTTTGCTTTCAATTGGGGACGGGGTTTTTTTGAAAAAACCCCGTCCCCAATTGAAAGTGTATGATTTGAATATACAATTTCAAAAACAAAAGAACGAGGAGCCTGCAACTCCCCGCTCATACACTTATCTAGAACTAATCCATTACTCATTAACAGCGTCTTTTAATGCTTTTCCAGCCTTGAACTTCGGCGCTTTACAAGCATCAATTTTCATTGTCTCTCCTGTTGACGGATTTCTTCCCTCTCTTGCAGCTCTCTCACTTGTCTCAAATGTTCCGAATCCTACTAACTGAATTTTATGACCTTTCTTGAGCTCTTCTGTAACCACATCAACAAAAGCTTTTAAAGCTTTTTCAGAATCTTTCTTAGAAATCTCTGCTTTGTCAGCGATAGCTGCTACTAATTCCGTTTTGTTCATGGATAATTTCCTCCTCCTGTTTATCTAGGCACCCTGCCTCTAGATACTGTTATACCTTTTTTCCCTATATTTGTCAAGAAATTTTCCCCTGTTTGCCCGTATTTATAGGCTTTTTAAGCATTTTTTATATCTGAATATGTATCCCAAAAATTTGCTGTAAAAATTGTTCTTTCTCTCTCATCTGTCTGACCGCCAACTGCATTTTTTCCATACTTTTTGTTGATATCCATGCTTTATTTGAATGATAATAAGAATTTGCAATTTTAAAAAACTTTTCTGGATAAATTAACCGATTTTTTAAATATTCCAGTTCATTCTCCCTAAGTGGAAGAATTGCAGAATATGCATTCAATATTCCATCTCCAAGCCATCCTTTATACCCATGCTTCTCCATTGTCTTTCTTAAAAAATAATACAAATCCTCTATTTGAATATTTTTTTTAAAATGTTCAAAATTAATTGTGTAAATTTTTTGTTTTCTATGTATGTACTTTTCTTTCTCCGAGCTTATATCAAATAATATATTATGATAATTGTATTCGCCATGAACTAAGGCGCCTGTATCTAAACTTTCCTGATAAAGTTGTTTATATTGCGAAGCCTGCAAACTCTGTAATGCTACGTCTGCCCACGCCTCCATTGATTCATAATATTTTAAAAATAAATATTCAAACTTTCCTTTCGACGATATATTTCGAATATATGAACGAACCTTCCTAAGTTCTCGATTATAACGTTTATACTCTTCCTCTAAGTTCTCCGCTTCTGACGCATTTTCTATATTTTTCGTTTTCATGAGCAAATGTATACTTGCCAAATTTCCAGCTGCACTTATAAGTTCCTCCGGGTTTCTGACATCACACTCGCGCCCAGCTGGCATATGCTTGACTATATATTTCTTTCCATCTGTCCCCTTCGTCACACACTCCCCATCCCGATTTTTCACGAGCATATCTAACGTATCATATCCATGATTATATAAGTACTCATACAATTTAATGAGCGCAGGGATTCTTTTTTCAGATACCCCTACCTCTTTTAATACGAGTACACCTTGATCCGTATTGCATAAAATAGCACCCCTGGCCTTTCGGGTGCTATTTACTGCAACTTCATATTGTTTTAATATATTACCTCGTTCAAATTCCTGCATACTTAGTCCCCTGCACTCTATTACATATTCCCTTTATCTTATGATATAATTGTTCAAAATATTCAATTGGGGACGGGTTTTTTTCAAAAAATCCCCGTCCCCAATTGAACTTTAACCTGTCCCTTTTTAAATTGTTACTTTTTTTAATAAAACTTCTTTCTGATTCAATTCTGGATTATCAATTACCATTTCCAAAAGCTGATTTAAAATTTCTCCAATTTCTCTTCCAGGCTTTATTCCCATTTTAATCAAATCATTTCCACTCACTGCTAAATCTTTCAATGAAACGCATTGCTTCGCTTCTATAATTTCAACATATAACAATTCGATATCATCCAAATTTTTTAATTTTCGTTCCCGCAAATATGTACTTTGAGCCAAAACATCCGCACGCCTCACTTCCATATAATACGAAAATATATCTTCACCAATCTTGTTCATGGCACGCCTTACATTCTTTTGCTCCGCCGGCATACGATAATCATGATAAAGCACCAGTCTGCTTACTATTCGTATTGTTTCATTATCAAATTTTAATCTTCGAAGAATCTCTTTTGCAACCCGTTCACTACCTATTGCATGTTTTTTAAAATGCGCCTGCCCGGTGGCATCTATAGTCTTGTATTCCGGCTTTCCCATATCATGTAACAGCATTGTCAATCTTAATATACGATTTGCTCTTATCTTCATAAGTGCATGCAATGTATGCTCACCGACATTATACATATGATGCGGTGTTTCCTGTTCTGTTGTCATAAGTAAGTCAAATTCTGGAATAAATTGTTTCGTAATTCCTAATTCATATGCATCCCGTAACATATCTGGGCGATCTGAAACTAATATCTTAACTAATTCAACTTGAATTCTCTCAGCACTTATTTTTTGTAATGTTGGAGCTAGTTCTTGCATTGCATCTCTTGCTTCATGATCAATTTCAAATCCTAACTGAGCCGCAAATCGAATTCCCCTTAATATACGCAACGCATCTTCTGAAAATCTTGCCCTAGCATTTCCAACACAACGAATGATACCTTGTTTCAAATCTTCCATCCCACCGAAAATATCCACCAAACCTTCTGTATCATTATATGCCATAGCATTAATTGTAAAATCTCTGCGAAGCAAATCTTCTTTTAAAGATCGTGTAAATGTAACCTCTTTCGGATGTCGACTATCTTCATATTTTCCATCAATACGATATGTTGTCACTTCATATCCTTCATGATTAAGCAAAACTGTAATAGTGCCGTGTTCAATTCCTGTATCAAAAGTTTTGTCAAACAACTCCTTTGTCTCCTGAGGCATCGCAGAAGTCGTAATATCCCAGTCTTGTGGTACTCTACCCAATACTGAATCCCTCACACATCCTCCTACTGCATATGCTTCATATCCATTCTGATTTAGAGTATCAATTATTTTTTTTACATCTTCAGGTAATACAATCTTCCGTTTATCCATGCCCATGCCTCCTTAATTCTGTATTATTATAACACATTTTTAATTGGGGACGCCTTTTTTTCAAAAAACCCCCGTCCCCAATTAGGTTTTAACCTGTCCCTTTTTAAATTGTTTGAAGTTCTCGTTCAATTTGTTTTCGTATTTTTCTTGCGCAGTTTTTAGACACTCCTAGATTCTCTTTTACTATATTTTCAAATTGTACACGACTTTCCGCAAATTGTAAAACTTCCAATGCTTGAACGCTTTTCTGTTCTTGCATCTCCCATAGCATTTCCCATGCTAATTCTATATACTGTCCAAATTCTTCTTCCTTAACATCTAAAAATAATTCTTTATTTTTTCCATTATGATAAAGTTCAAAGGCTTTTTCATTATTAAATTTCATTTCATATAATTCCAATGCTTCCTGACACAATATACATCTATTCTTCTTTTTCATCGCATACTCTCTACCACTACTATACTCATATTTAATTACATCATTGCAAATTTTCGCTTTCACTGGATTCATATGAATATACCGAAGACAGCTCCAAAAATAATCCTCATCCTCTATACATTGAGTTTTATATCGATTTTCAAATACATATCCGGTTCGATAATGCTTATAATTATAATATTTTGCATATCTTCCCAAAATTTTAGCCATAAATACAGGCATAATTTCTTTTTCCACTTTTACCAAAAGATGAAAATGATTTGACATGACACAATAAGCATATACCTTTACATTATACTCTTCTAAATTTTCTTGAAGTAAATTTAAAAATCTTGTCTTTTCACGCTTTTCACCGAAAATATTTTCCCTATCCAATCCTCGTGATACAATGTGGTAAAACCCTGTTGCACTTTCTCGTCTTGCTCTTCTTGGCATAGGCATCCCCTTTCCAATATATTATTTTTATGAATGTTGGCAATTCTCGGCGACACGCCAATTACTGATAATGGTATAGAAATATCAAGAATAATAAGAATTGCATATGTAAAATTAAATTAACACATTTACTCTAGCAATGCAAGAAATTAAAAAATGATTATTATAAAATTCAATTGGGGACGGGGGTTTTTCAAAAAACCCCCGTCCCCAATTGAATTGTGTATCATTCTAGTAAGATTTACCCCAGTATGCCATATGTTTGGCTGGTTTTCCGCAATAAATACATTTATCGGAAATCATCGGCTCATCTTCTATCAGACATCTTGTAGCTGCGCCGCCGGTCTCATATTTCACTTCACCCTCACATACTGGATCTCCGCACCAGCACGCTTTTACAAAACCACGATTTGCAGCAAATTTTTCTTTCATCTCGTCCATTGTAACTGCTGTGTCAATATGTGTTTTCAGGAACTCTTCAGCCTTGTTATACATATCCTGCTGAATTGTCTCCAAAATCTCACGCAGTTTTGTTGTAATCTCATCTAAAGATACAACAATCTTCTCACGAGTATCTCTACGAACTACAACAACCTGATTATTCTCAATATCTTTCGGTCCAAGTTCAATACGTGTAGGAATTCCAAGAATCTCCTGCTCGGAGAATTTCCATCCCGGACTCTTCTCAGAGTCATCAATCTTCACTCTATATCCTGCTTTTTTGAGTTCATCAAGAAGTTCGTTCGCTTTTTCAAGTACGCCCTCTTTATGCTGAGCGATTGGAATCACGCGACACTCAACCGGTGCAAGACGTGGCGGGATAACAAGTCCGTCATCATCACCGTGCACCATAATCAACGCTCCGATACTTCTCGTAGACAATCCCCATGAAGTCTCATATACATTTTTCAACTGATTGTCTTTATCAATATACTGAATTCCAAATGCCTCAGGGAATCCGCTTCCGAAGAAATGGCTTGTTGCTGACTGGAGTGCTTTTCCATCATGCATCAATGCTTCTACTGTGTAAGTATCCTGTGCTCCTGCAAATTTTTCATGCTCTGCTTTTCTTCCTGCTACAAATGGAACTGCCATTGTCTCTTTATAGAAATCTTTATAAATTTGCCACATCTGAATTGTTCTCTGCTCAGCTTCTTCATATGTTGCATGAATTGTGTGACCTTCCTGCCACAAGAACTCTCTGGAACGAAGGAACGGTCTGGTCGTCTTCTCCCAACGAAGCACGGAGCACCACTGATTCCATACTTTCGGAAGATCTCTGTAAGACTGTACTGTTCTTGCCCACAAATCACAGAATAATGTCTCAGATGTTGGTCTTACGCAAAATCTCTCCTGAAGTCTCTCCATTCCTCCATGTGTAACCCATGCTACTTCTGGTGCAAATCCTTCGATATGATCTGCTTCTTTTTCAAGCAGTGCCTCCGGAATGAGACATGGAAGGTATACATTTTCAACTCCTGTCTCTTTAAATCTTCTGTCAAGATCTGCTTTGATCAGTTCCCAAATTGCATATCCATTTGGAAGGTAATTCAAACATCCTTTTACACTTGAATAATCACACAACTGAGCTTCACGCACAACATCTGTGTACCACTGTGCAAAATCCTCATCACGTGATGTAATGTTCTTTACTAATTTCTTATCCTTTGCCATTACAATTCTCCTTTTTTTCATAATCACCACAAAGGGTTTCCTACTGTAAAAATGTTTTTTTGCAGGGAGTCATGTTTACTTTTCGGTCTTTTGTATAACCAACTCATAATCAGATTCCAAGTCTGTAAAACAAAAAAACACCCGAATCTTCGTCTCCCCTCATCAGGGACCGAAAACTCCGGCGGTACCACCCTAAATTAACTGTATTCACGGTAAAATATCATGCAATACAATCCACTTCATTCACCATTAACGCTGGTCTGACGCTGCATCTTCATGCAGAGGCTCCAAGACCGGTTCCACGTAGTTCATGACAGACATCTCACACCCTATGACGTCCTCTCTGAGCCAGCTTACATGTACTAATTCTCTTCATTGCCAAAATGTATTTGAATGTGCTCATAATTTTAATCTATCACACACATTTTGTCAAGACAAACGGCAAAAGACAGGTGATAAAAAGAGAGATAGTCTGGGTAATAAACTACTCTCTTTTTATCCGGCTGATTTACCGTCTGCGATTGTGACTCAATCACACTTTACGTTGGTTATTTAAGTATAACATACTTTCACAATCATTCGACATTTTGCAACAAATCGTTGCATCTTTATTCATCATTTGTATTATTTTTCCTATTATTTTTGTTCACCTGTCAATGCTTTAATTTCACGGTTCACACGTTCCCTCAACTGAATGATATACATATCTGATTTTGGATATCGTTTAAATGTAAGTGGCTCCGGAAGGTTTCCTTCAATCAACTCCATGACATGCTCTCTACTTGTCAGCGATTCCAGTAATTTCAGCGCACGAAGGTCTGTCATTGCCTCATCATGCACCATAATCCGCAGAGATTCTTCCGGGCATCCATCCGCTCCCGGATATACGAGGAATGGATCTCCAGAAGGAAATGCACCGCTTGCATCTGTCACTTCATATGGGTTAATATGCTCAATCGAATACTGGCTGTTGTAGAAATTATATCCCCAATGTAATACTCCAATAATTTCATATTTATACAATTGAACACCATAAATACGATTTCTTGCGGATGGCATAGACATAAATCGGTTGCTCACCTCATAAAACTGTCCTGTACAATAATAAGTCCACATATCCGTCAGACCATTTGCCAGAAATTCCTCAATTTCATTATTTCCCGGAACCGGCTTGTCAATCAGTCCATGACGATAAAATTCATAACTGGACAACGCATCAAATGTGTGGAATCCATCCAGCATATTTCCAAGAGATTCTTTCGCAGCCTTGTAAGTCTCAAGATGTTCTTCTCTAGGCTCGTCAGAAATGTGGAAATATGTGACATCTGCAATTTTCCACTCTTTTAATTTTCCTGTAAGCTGTGGAAGAAAGCTCTCCAAAAATCTTGTATATTCACCAACTGCCGGTGTATGCCAGCCAAAGATCTTCTCTTCTTTTCCGTTGACTGTAGCCACCACCTTCGGAGCATACTTTGCTCCCCATTGTGAAAATAAATGTGACATTTCAAAATATTCAATTCCACATTCCTTACACAAATCAATCCAGCGTTTTAACTTTTCAAATCCAAATACATACTCTCCATCTTTTACTTCTACGTCAATCAACTGACAAGTTGTTCTCTCAAGTCCAATTGCGGTATCAAGCGGAGATGTAAAAAGCGGAGCCAGCATCATGTTACAGTCACGCTTTACATACTCGCGGAAATAATTTTCCAAAATCTTCCAATGTTCCTCAGAAAATACTTCTACGTGATAATAATCTGCCAGACAGTCTGCATGCATCCATTCTGTATGCATAATATCAAGCTTTGGAAGAGTTACCCCAATTACAGTAACCTTTTGCTTCGCATTGCAGACAACATTTCCTTCTTTTACCAATTGTATTTCAATTTCATAATCACCGGCCGGAATATCACTTGTAATATCAACATCTATCCAAAGACTACGCCACTGCTTTGAATAAATAATCACCTTTCCGTCTTTTAAATCTTTAAGAAGATCCGGATATAATCCTGAAGTCGTCTTTAAATAATTATCATCCACGATTCCATTTGTCGCACGTCCGACCGGAACCATCTCCACCGTCCTCACATGAACATGCTCTGCAAGCTCAGAAAATACGCGCACATCTAATCGCTCACGCATTACAAAATCACCGGTATATGCCACCTGAAATGATACCGTCTCTCCCCACAGACCACTTAACATCTGACATTCCATACGGTATACCGGAGTCTCATCTGGAAATACCTTTTCCAGCGAACTCAGCGGTTTCATTTCATATTTAATTACTTTCTGGTCAAACATACTCATATTCTATCCCCTTTCATTCATATGTTTCTACTATTTTATTCCACTCAATGTCATTCCTTTAATAAACTGTTTCTGGAACAATACAAATATAATAATCATCGGCATCATCATCATAGAAGCCGCTGCCATAGTTGCCGACATATCCGATACCCTTTGTGTATCGAAAATCACAAGTCCAAGTGGAAGTGTCATCTTTTCCATATCATTTAACATCAACAGTGGATTTAAATAGTCATTCCAATTCATCATAGCAGTAAAAATTCCAATTGAACCAATTGCCGGTTTAATATTCGGCAGAACGATGTTCCAATAAATCCGAAATGGTCCTGCTCCATCCATTTTTGCCGCTTCACAAATACTATCCGGAAGATCTGCAATGAACTGTCTCGCCATATAAATAGAAAATGCACTGACAAGGCCTGGTACAATTAGCGCGCCAATTGTATTAAACAGATGCATTTCCTGTATCATTAAATACCTTGGAATCATTGTAACCTGTGGCGGAACCATCATCGTTGCCAGAAGAATAACGAACAAAACTTTCTTCCCTTTGAATTCATACTTCGCAAACACAAATCCAATCAATGTACTTGTAAATATAACCGCAACTGTAATGCAAATAACCACCAGCATACTATTCAAAAACCATTGCCCTATCGGTGCTTTAGCAAACGCTGTACGATATCCTTCCAAAGTCCACTCCGTTGGCAAAAATTTTGTACGATTAGCTCTTATATCAGCATTCGTTTTAAAAGACGTTACTAACATCCATGCCATTGGATACATCATGATAAGAGAAAAAATAGTTAAAAATATAAGTATAATTACATGATGCTTTTTGTATTCACTTTTTTTCTTTTTCATTATTCATAACTCCAATCCGCACGCATAATTCTATTCTGAATCATAGCAACAATAAATACAATTACAAACAGTCCCGCAGCGATTGCAGATGCATATCCCATATCATAACTTCCAAAACTCGTCCGGTATACATAGTTTGTAAGAACCATTGCCGCATTATTTCTTCCACCATCTGGCACAAACACACTAAATTGTGCAAACATCTGGAAATAATTCGCCATTGTCATAATTGCCACAAAAGCAAACGTCCTTCCCATAAGTGGAAGTTTTATCGTGATAAATCTTCTGACCGGACCTGCTCCATCTAGTTCAGCAGCTTCATCAAATACTTTCGGAACGGCTTCAATTCCTGCTGTAAACAGCACCACATTATACCCAATATCTGCCCACAATGTATATACAATAATAATCGCCAACATCTGCCATGTAGTAAGATACCAGTTTCTCGGTGCCATGCCAAATATTGACATAATGCGATTCAAAAGACCTCCATCAGTTCCCACAATTCCATATTTCCATACCATAGATGTCCCTACCATCGGTGCGATACAAGGAATAAACAAAATTGTCCTAAACAATGTTTTTAATCCCTTTGACGGAATAATTGAAATTATCTTAGCCAGAAATAAAGTAATAATAATATTAGCTGTTACTGCAATTACACAAAAAACCACAGTATTTTTCACTGAAATCCAAAACACTTTATCCGCAAGTAATCTTTTATAATTCTCTAATCCAAGGAATTCCTGATAACTACTAGTAGGATTATAATCAAAAAAAGAAATACCCAGACCATACACAACTGGAAATACAGAAAAAATAATCAAAAATATAAATCCCGGAATTAATACGCTCGCTACAAAACGATTATTCTTCATCTATAAGTTTCCCCATTTCTAAAAACGGCAGAGAATCCCTCCCGGAACTCTCCACCTAAATTACTGCCTGCTACTTTATGGAATAGCTAAGCTGACACTTCTCTGAAATCTCTTTTGAAGCATCTGCTAATGCTGTCTCTACATCCGGATTATCAGACTGACACAGTTCAATGAACATATCATTGAAAATATCTCTCATATCAGATGTGTTGTAAGGTCCCATCCACTGACCATTTGGAAGGATGTCTAACAAAAATGCGATATTTGGCATTGCATCTTTATATTCCTGACTATCAAGTAAAGATTTTCTTGGCGGCAGCTGATTACAAGCAATATTGTGCTCGACCAGATTCTCCGGCTGGCTAAAGAACTCTACAAATTTCCATGCACCTTCCTGATTAGCGCTGTTCTTTGGAACCATAAGTCCCCAACCTGTCTCAGAAGCAAATGCCATCTTATCTCCATACTGCGGAACAGGAACATATTCAAAATCTTTACCATATGTAAGACTGTAAGAATCTGTTCCTTCACCAATTGCCCATGAACCTACAGAAGACATATATCCTTTATCCTGATATACATCGTTGTAGCAATACTCACCAGAAGTCAGGTTCTCGAGATCACATTCTCCGTCTTTTACCATGCTAAGAATTTCATTCATAGCTTTCACACCTTCCGGTGTATCAAATTTAACGGAATTATCATCCTGAATATACTGTCCGCCCTGCTGAAGAATCATTGCAAGATAGTTACAAATTAAAGCATCTGTATCAATCATCTCGAAACCTTTCATTTCAGATACATCGCCATTCATCTTAGCCACCTGTTTAGATACGCTTCTAAGCTCATCCCATGTAGTCGGATATGAAATTCCTGCTTCGTCAAATAACTTTTTATTCACGATCATTCCGCCGTACTCTAAGTTAAACTCCATCGGCACACCATAATATTTACCTTCTTTTGTGTATATACCTGTTGTCGGTGCAAGATAATCTTCGCTCAGTTCTTTTGAAAGTGATTCCGGAACCTCAGACAACGCATCTGATTCAATAAATGAAGGCGCTGTTCCACCCCATACAGCAATGATATCCGGGCCACTAGTCTTTGATGTCAGAGCAGTCTGAATCTTATCATTATATACCTTGAAAGGATAGTCTTTCACTTCCACTGTATACTCCGGATTCTCTTTCTCAAATTTTTCAGCCATTGCTTTGTAAGATTTTACCCAAGGCTCATTCTCGTGACACCAGAATGTAAGAGTTGTTTTTCCATCTGAATCCGACTCTTTACTTTTGCTGTCAGACTTAGAGCCACAGCCAACTGCCATTGATGCTACCATAGCAACACAAAGCAGTACACTTACTAATTTTTTCTTCATGTTTCTCTTTCTCCTTTTCTTTTTCATGAATTTTTCCGGCATTTGACGTTTAACAAATATTTTAATGTTTAAATATATTGATATATGTTTTTAACAAATCCGGTGCCGATCCCCGGATTTTTTCCGTCCATTAAATATTTTTTTAAATTTCTTTGCAAAAGAGTATCTTCCGGATACTGGCTTTTATCTTCTAGTATTTCTCCAAATACTCTTTGCTCCGCCTGTGGAAATGCATAATACACTTTCGTGATTTCAAATAAATTCTGAAAACGAATGATATTACTTTCTTCACTTAGTAATTTTTTCAATTCTGGTGCAAGCAGCCAGGAATCACAAACATATATCTGACCCTTTTCCCCGAAAAATAATTCTGCATTCCGAAAAGAATCCAAGCAAGCTTTCAAATCAAGCGACTCTCCTGCGGGTATATGAACATTTAAAGCCCTTGTCCCTTTCGGAATCACTTCATTTTCCCCTACCATATCCTCTTCAATAACTATTGGTTCGAACTGAAGTCTCCCTAATCTAAATAATTTCATATTAATCGACTGCGCCAGCCACCACAATTCTTTTAATCCATACACTCCATATTGTCTGTAGCATTCTTCACACCAAATTGTGATATCATAAAATGTATCATCAAAAACTTTATCACTGATTTTCTGCTTCTGATAGTCTTCATACACCTCACAAGCCAACATCAGATAAAACTTCAAGGCCCATTCATATTTATCAGATCGATTTCTCCATTTTTCAATAAATATTTTTAAATCTTTATGAAAAATTTCTTTTTCCGTCTGATATTCATCATCTCTTATCTCTATTTTATTACAAAAAATTTGTACTGCTTCTGGAATCTTAATTCGATTCATTAATTCTTGTATCTGCATCGTCTTTCTTTCATTAAATACAATGATTAGCCTTTCATTCCACTCAACGTCATTCCTTCTTTGAATTTACTCTGCATAAATACATAGAAAATAAACGGTGGCAAGAAATTAATAACTGCACAGGCCATAGTCAGACCTACATCTGTATTGTACTGAGTTTTCATCATACTAAGTGCCAATGGCAATGTCTTCATTTCTGCCTTTGAACATGTAATCAATGGCCACAAGAAATTATTCCAGGCACCGACAAATGTAAAAATGGATAGTGCCAGCACAGATGACTTCACCATAGGAAGCACAATTTTAAAGAAAATACGCAAATTTCCACAACCATCAATCTTGGCTGCATTAATCAAATCCTGTGGTATATCCAAAATTGCCTGCCTCATAAT
Organism: uncultured Dorea sp.; assembly: GCA_934307335.1. Taxonomy (GTDB): domain Bacteria; phylum Bacillota; class Clostridia; order Lachnospirales; family Lachnospiraceae; genus Dorea. The sequence goes on from CAKRCL010000006.1 coordinate 30,827, forward strand.
AAATACTCCGAATGCAGTCGGTAATGGTAAAATCAATGCCTTAAATGTATTCAGCCAGCCAAGATTTTTAATAATTAAGAACAACGGTACAATAATAACCTCTGAAGGTACAATCATTGTTAAAACTAAAAATATAAATAATTTATTGTTTCCTTTAAAATCTAATTTTGCAAATGCATAGCCTGCCAGAGAACATACAATTACCGTTAAGATTACTCCAACAACTGCTACAAATACACTATTGAAAATGTATCTTTCAAATCCATTCAATGCAAAAATTTTCTTATATTGCACCAATGACAATTTATCTAATGAAAAGTCAAAGTCATATGCATTTAATGTCGATTTAAATGACATCAAAAACATATACAGAAATGGAATTAAACTTGACGCAATAATTACAAGCATCAGCACATATATGATAACCGTCTTAATACCTTTCTTTACCATTTCTGTTCCCCCTTATATTTCAGATGCTTCACGTTTCATAAATCCACGTTGCAACATTGCTATAATTAAAATCACCAGGAACAGAACATTGGAAAGTGCCATTGCATACCCTGCCGCACTTGAACCAAAGCATAAATTATATGCATATACAACCAATGTCGTTGACGCATTATTAGGTCCTCCACCTGTCATCGTATAAATCAGATCAAAACACTGCAACGAACTGGTAATCGATAAAAATAATGCAAGAATAATTGTTGGTTTTAACATCGGCAGTGTAATTCCAAAAAACCTTCGAAGTGCTCCTGCTCCATCCACTTTTGCAGCCTCGTAATAAGTATCCGAAATTCCCATAAGCCCTGAGGAATAAATCACTACATAATATCCCATAGATTTCCAAATTGCAACAGCAGCAACTACTGCTAAAACTGTTTTTGCATCTCCCAATAACATAGAAGCTTTTATTCCAAAAAAAGAAAAAAATTTTTCTATAACAGGGATTTTCCCATTCAACATTTCTTTCCAAACCACACCTGTTACAGCATTCGAGCAAAGTACTGGAATAAAAATCACGCTATTCGCTATCTTTCCAATTAACATATGTCTATTCGAAACAAGAAATGTAGAAATCACTATAGCAAGAATTGTCTGCAACGGTACAATCATAATCATTAATTTTAATGTATTCTTTAACGCTTTTAAGAATTTTGCATCAGTGAGTAATCTAACATAATTTTTCACACCATAGTACACTGGAGGTGTCATGATATTATATCTTGTAAAACTAAGAACAATCGAAATAATGACTGAAACTATGACAAAACCAACTAATATAGCTGTGATTGGCGCAATATAGAAATACGGAGTTATATTTGTCATTTTCTTTTTATGCATATTTGTTCTTTCACCCCAAAATCCGCTTTTATCAAATTGCAACACATAAAAGATGCCTGCAAATTATAATTACAGGCATCCAAAAATCGATCTATCTCTTATTTATTTGCCCAATACTCCTCTAACAGACCATTTGCATAATCTTCAGCCTCTTTCAGACCTTCCTCGACTGTCATCTCTCCGGACATGATTCCCTGATAATCAGCAGCAAGCTGTGTCAGAATCTCAGTTCCACAAGGACCAGCCTGTATTCCATGCCATTTATCTTTGTCATCTGTGTAAATTTTCTCCATCTTCTCATCACCAACATATGGTTCACTCTCTGTAAGTGCAGCTCCTGGGCATTTTGCATGATACTGAGTCATGAATTCAGAACCTGTTACATACTTGATGAAGTCCATAGCAAGATCTTTGTCCTCACATGCAGACATCAATGTCAGGCTGTCTGTAGCTCCAAATGTTCCATATGTTTTATTCTTCAAAGAAGTTACAAAATTCCAGTTCAAATTTGGATAAGTTTCTGCAAATGTTGTTCCATCTGTCTGAGAAGATCTTGTAATACCAAATGCAGATTTTCCTTCACCGAAAATCTGTGAAAATCCATCAGACCATGAGTATGACATAAAGTCTGGGTTGATATATGGTGTAAGATTTTTCAGCCACTGCATAGCCTCTGTTCCAGCCTCATCTGCAAATGTTACAGATTTCAAATCATCTGCATATACCTGTCCTTCATTCTGCCACAGTGCAAAATAATAGAATCCGTTCAGAATCTGCATTGTTCCGGAACCACTGGCATTCATTCCCATTGCCAGACCATACTGATCAACCTGTCCATCTCCATCAGTATCTTTTGTCGCTTCTTTACAGATACGGACAAAATCATCCCATGTCTCCGGTGCTGTCTCACCAAGTTCATTTAAAATATCTTCATTGTAATACATTACAAATGGAACTCCTGTTACTAATGGCCATCCATACTGTCCATCCATAACATATCCGTTTTTCAGATATTTGTACTCTTTCTCATCATCATCAGTTACATACTCAGACATATCTGTGATTGCACCTGCATCAATATATGTCGGGAACATCTCGTTGTACATATATCCTACATCCGGGCCCTCACCAGAATTGAGTGCTGTTGTATATGTCTCTTCATAATTTTCCCATGGAACCAGTGTAATATTAACCTTACAATTGTTCTCTTTCTCCCAGTCAGTCAGGAGATCTCCCCAGTTATTTACAGTATCCTCATCCAGTGGCGGTACCCATACTTCTAATGTCTTCTCACCAGACTTGCTGTCTGATTTTTTACTGTCACTTTTGCTTCCACAGCCTGTAAACATAGATACGGCCATAGCAGCAACTAACAGCACACTTACAATTTTCTTTTTCATTTGTGTTGTTCCTCCCATATTCTTTTTTGCTTATTACATTTCCAAGCATTTACAAATACAGCGTACCATATTACCCCCCCCCCCGTATCAAATCGATATTTTCTATAAATATATTCTTATATTCAAAATATCTATATATTCAGAAAGATATTAATAAGATGTTTTTTATTGTTTTAGGATACTATTTGTGATATACTTGATTCAGGCACTATCAAGAAACGGTAGGCGGTTAGTCCTTCTCCAAAGAGACTGAACTCTTTGATTACATAAAAATCTTCAAAGGAAGAAATCTCTGAAAAAGAAGGTGACTATTATGAGCGATTTCGAAATGCTCTCAGTGATATTGATGATACTTAGTATCATCGTATCTATTTTGTTAGCATATATCAATCATATAAAAAAATAACCGCCCGGCCAGGTAAGGTTATTTTTTTATAAGCAATCTGACTTGGACTAACCGCTTATCGGTAGTGTCTTTTATATAGATTATATTATCATATGTATATATTATTGTCAAAAAGTTTTTATCCTTGATATTCCCCGCATGCTCTTGCTGCATCCATGAACCAGTCTATCTTCTGCGGATCTGTTGTCTCTGGAATATCACATCCCGTTGCAAGTGTGTATCCCTTCTTTGCTTTACTTCCAATTTCTACACATCGTTTCACATCCGCAAAAATTTCTTCTTTCGTTCCTTTCATAACAATGCTCACTGGATCTACATTTCCTGCAATCGGTACTTCACTGCCAATCTCGTCTGCCGCCTGCTTAATATCTATAATATTATCCAGACTCAATTCATTTAACTGATATTGCCCCAGATATTTCCAAATACTTCTTGTATCTCCACACATATGAAGAGACACTTTATGTCCTGTCTTTTCAAATGCATAATCTGTCAGCTCTTTTGTATATGGAAAAACGAATTTTTCATACATTTTCGGTCCGATCAGTGCCGGATTTGCAACAGGATCAGCCATTGCAATTCCAAGTCCACATTGCGCCGCTATATCAATACAGCTTTTCTGGCTATCTGTTACAATTCTCATCAGCCGATGAACTTCCTCTCCATATTTCCGGCAATCTCTAAGTAATTTTTCCACGCCTCGAAGCAAAGAAGTAATTGTAAGTGGTCCGCCAATACTTGCCTCAATCGGTACAATTCCCTGCGCCTCTTCGCTCAATATTTTTGCTTCTTCTATAAATACTGCAATTCGAGGATCTCTCTTTGCATCGACTGACTCCATCTCATCAAGCTTTTTATAGTCAGAAATCATTGGGGCATCGGCATATGGAACTCCATTTTCCGGATAGATAAATTTTCCTCCCAGCGCTTCTACGATTCCTCTTGTATTCGGTCCGATCACAATCCGGTCATATCCATAACGGTTAAAGGCAATTCGTTCCACCTGTGCCATTTTCTCCACATCAAACCAAAAATCACGAATACTTATCCCACCTAAATAGCATTTAAACTCACTGGTAAACGGCATCGCCATCACTCGATCTGCCCTCTCACCATTTTGAATTGCCTTCTTTCGCTCAATTGGCGTCATCTGATCCTTCACATTTTTCTCAATTTTCATACTTTTTCTCCGTCCGCTTTTAGATTTTCTTAATCATGGACATAGTATAGCATATTTTTACAATAAATCTACCATTCTTTCTATCTCCCCGCTCTTTATACCACACCTTGTGCTAACATAGTATTTAAATACTCTATATATTTTGTGTATCATTATCTATTCCAATATCATTTTCATCCACTTGCCTTGTCCCTGCCTTCATTCTGTCGTATAGTAAAAATATCAATAAAAAGAGAGGTAATCCTTATGCACAAAGATGATCAAATGACGCCTAAAGAACGGGCATTTGCCCTGTTTGCAGGAAAACCAGTAGACCGTATGCCGATCAAATTATTTTCACCATATATTGGAATGAACTTCGGGGCATCTTATCAGGATGCTTTCGTAGCGGCAAAGTCACGCGCTCACTGGCTTATCGAAAGCTACAAACGTTTTGGGCAGGATGGCTTAAGTGTCAACTACCGTATTGACGGAATCCCGGTTGCTTTCGGCGCAGAATCTACATACGATCCACTCGGAATTCCAATGATTAAGGAAAATATTTTAAAAGATTTTTCTGAGATTGAGCAATTAGACCTGGAAAAAATCCGCTTTGAAAATGACCCGAATGCCCAGACTGCATTTGAGGCTGTCCAAATTATTCAAGACGAATTAGACGATGAGATTTTCACAGGAGTCGGTCTGATGGGACCATTTACAACTGCTGCCAACCTTGCCGGTGTTGAAAAAATCCTAAAATCTATGCGAAAAGATAAAGAAGGACTTCATAAACTTCTGGACTTCGCTGCGGACATTACGATTGAAGTTGGACGTAAATTTGTAGAGAATCAGATTGGAATCGGACTTGCTGAGCCAACTGCTTCCCTTCTGTCACCAAAACAGTTCCGTGAATTTGTCATTCCTTATTACGTAAAAGTTATGAATAAATGGAAAGAGTGGGGCAGCCGCGGCTCCGGTTTCCACATTTGCGGAGATACCACAAAACTTCTGGAAACCTTCCCTGAGATGGGAATCCGCGGAGTCAGTATCGATAGTGCCGTAAATATTGCTGTTGCCAAAGATCTTGTCGGCGACAAACTATCCATCATGGGAAATGTCTCACCAATTGAAATTCTGCGAGGCACTCCGGAATCTATCGAACAGGCTGTCATCGACTGTTTCCGCAAATGCTGGGACAACCCACGTGGATTCACGATTGCTCCTGGATGCGATATTCCGGTTCAGACATCCTTGGAAAATATCGATGCCTACATGCGCGCAGCAAGAAAATGTGCGAAATACCCGGTACAACCAGCAAACTGGGAATAAATTTATCAAGTTAAAATCCTGCGCAAGTTCGGATTTTGGCTCATCATTAATATAAAAAAGAGAGGGTTCTGAATAAAGAAACCTCTCTTTTTTACGGATGACTGACTATTTATGCGGAAATACTGTTCCCTGTATACAATTGATAATACCTTCCTTTTTCTTCAATCAACTGGTCGTGTGTACCGCGTTCGATAATACGTCCATGCTCCAGTACCATAATACAGTCAGAATTTCGCACTGTCGACAGTCTGTGGGCAATGACAAATGTGGTCCGTCCATGCATCAGCCGGTCCATGCCTTCCTGTACGATCCGTTCTGTTCTCGTATCAATAGAGCTTGTCGCCTCATCAAGAATGAGCACCGGCGGATCTGCCACTGCTGCCCTGGCAATGGCGAGCAGCTGTCTCTGGCCCTGGCTTAAGTTCGCCCCGTCTCCGGTCAGTACTGTATCATACCCTTCCGGAAGTCTGCGGATAAATCCATCTGCATTGGCAAGTCTTGCTGCTGCCACAACATCTTCATCCGTCGCATCCAGCCGTCCGAACCGGATATTTTCCATAACGGTTCCTGTAAACAAATGTGTATCCTGCAATACAATACCAAGTGATTTTCTCAGATCAGACTTCTTGATTTTATTAATGTTGATGCCATCGTATCGAATTTTACCGTCCTGAATATCGTAAAAACGGTTGATCAGGTTGGTGATCGTCGTTTTACCTGCTCCGGTCGATCCTACAAATGCAATCTTCTGTCCCGGCTCTGCATACATTTTGATATTATGCAGTACGATTTTTTCATCGGTATAGCCAAAATCCACATCATTAAATACCACATTTCCCTGTACTTCTATATAATCTGTAGTTTCATCGGACTGATGTGTATACTTCCATGCCCAGTGTCCGGTACGCTCCTCTGTCGGCACAAGTTTTCCATTTTCTTCCTTTGCATTTACCAGTGTCACATAACCGTCATCTACTTCCGGCTCTTCATCAAGCAGATTGAAAATACGCTCTGCTCCGGCCAGCGCCATAACAATTGCATTGAGCTGCATACTGATCTGGTTGATCGGCATACTGAAACTCTTATTAAATGTCAGGAAGCTTGCCAGACCTCCCAGTGTCAGGCCGCCGATTCCGTTCAGTGCCAGCACGCCGCCCACGATGGCGCATACCACATAGCTGACATTTCCAAGCTGCGCATTGATCGGTCCGAGGATATTGGAAAATGTATTGGCACGGTCTGCGCTGACATACAGTTCATTATTTAATTCCCGGAATTTTTCTTTCGTCTCTTCCTCATGGCAGAACACTTTTACTACCTTCTGCCCGTTCATCATTTCCTCAATGTAACCATTTACCGCACCCAGATTTTTCTGCTGTCTGGCAAAATATTTTCCACTCTGCCCGGTCGCTTTCTTTGTAAAGAAAAGCATAATGCCGACCATGACCAGCGTTACGGCAGAAAGTGGAATGCTTAAGATCAGCATACTGATAAATGTACTGATGATCGTAATTCCACTGTTTAAAAACTGCGGGATACTCTGACTGATCATCTGCCGCAGGGTATCAATATCATTTGTGTAAACGGACATGATATCACCATGTGCATGAGTATCAAAATACTTAATCGGCAGTTTTTCCATGTGGCTGAACAATTCTTTTCTCATATTATGAAGGATTCCCTGGGTAATATACACCATAATCAGATTGTAAATGTATACAGACACCACACCAACTGCATAAAAGACTGCCACCTGGCCGATTGCTTTTGCAAGTGGTGTGAAATTTGGGTGATCGCTCAGTAAAAATGGCGTAATATAATCATCAATCAGCTTCTGCATAAACAAAGTTCCCTGTACATTTGCAAGTACACTCACAAAGATCAGGACTACGACTAGAAAGAACTGATATTTATAATTCTGAAATACATAGGACATGATCCGTTTAAAAATCTTGCCCGGATTTTTAACATTTGACTTCATGCCGCGCATCTGTCTTGAATTCTGTGCCATCTTACTCACCTGCCTTTTCATCAAAATCTCCGCCGCCCTTTGTCTGCGACTCATAGATTTCACGATAAATCTCATTTGTTTCTACCAGTTTCTCGTGAGAAGCGAAGCCATCTACACAGCCTTCATTTAACACAATGATACGGTCCGCATCCTGAAGACTGGAAATACGCTGGGAAATGATGATCTTCGTCGTATTCGGAATTTCTTCCCGGAATGCCCGACGGATATTGGCATCGGTCGCCGTATCTACCGCACTTGTACTGTCATCCAGAATCAGAATCTTTGGCTTCTTAAGAAGTGCTCTTGCAATACACAGACGCTGCTTCTGGCCACCGGACACGTTGCTTCCGCCCTGTTCTATATAGGTGTTATAGCCGTCCGGGAAACGCTGGATAAATTCATCAGCACAGGCCAGCTTACATGCACGGATACATTCCTCTTCGCTGGCATTTTTATCGCCCCAGCGCAGATTTTCCAGAATCGTTCCTGAGAACAATACATTATTCTGAAGCACGACTGCTACCTGATTACGCAGAACTTCCATATCATAATCCTTTACATTATGACCGCCTACAATGATCTCGCCATCTGTCACATCATAAAGACGGCTGATCAGATTGACCAGACTGGTCTTGGCACTTCCGGTCGCTCCCAGAATACCAATCGTCTCACCGGATTTGATCGACAGATTAATATCTTTCAGTACCGGAGTCTCACTGTCCTTGGAATAGGCAAAATCTACATTTTTAAATTCAATTGCTCCATCCGGCACTTCCATGATCGGCTGCTCCGGATTCTGAAGCGTGCTTGTTTCATTTAACACTTCTGATACACGCCGCACACTCGCCACACTCATGGACAGCATAACAAATACCATGGACAGCATCATCAGACTCATCAGAATATTCATACAATATGCCAGAAGGCTCATCAGTTCACCGGTCGTCAGTGAATTCGATACGATCATTTTCGCACCAAGCCAGCTGATCAGCAGAATACAGGTATAGACCGTCGTCTGCATCAGCGGCGCATTAAGAATGACATTTTTCTCCGCGCGCACGAAAATCTTATAAATGTTCTCACTGGCTTTCTGGAATTTGATCGTCTCTTCGCCCTCACGCACATATGCCTTCACCACACGGATTCCGGATATATTTTCCTGAACTGATGCATTCAGTTCATCGTATTTCGGAAATGCCATCTGGAAATATTTCGTCGCATGACGGATCAGGCAGAATAAAATCACTCCCAGAATAATGACTGCACAGAGGTAAATACTCGCAAGTCTCGCGTTGATCAGGAATGCCATAGACATGGCACAAATAATACTTGCCGGCGCACGCATGGACATACGCAGTGACATCTGGTAAGCATTCTGAATATTCGTGACATCTGTCGTCAGACGTGTGACCAGACCTGCCGTACTGAAACGGTCAATATTTGCAAATGAAAATGTCTGAATATTATTGAACATTGCCTCTCTCAGATTCTTTGCAAGTCCGGCACTGGCCTTGGCTCCATAGCGTCCTCCTGCCATACCGGCAAAAAGTCCCAGAAGTGCTGCCACGATCATCAGACTTCCCACCTTATAAATATGCTGGATATCTCCCGCATTTACTCCCTGATCAATGATAGATGCCATCAGAAACGGAATAATCATTTCCATCAGCACTTCCAGAATCATATAAATGGGAGTCGCAATCGATGCCCGCTTAAATTCCTTTACTTCCTTCAATATCGTCCGAAGCATTTTCTTCCTCCTCTCCACCAGCCTGTATCCGGATCAGATTCTTTTTCAGCTTATTCATCACCCGGTACAGATTATCCAGTTCTTCTTCCGTAATATCTATTAACTGTTCTTCTTCCAGCAGATTAATCAAACGCTCCATCTGGAGATGATTTTCTTCACCTTTTTTGGTCAGACTTACACATTTCAGTCTGGCATCCCCAGGCACCGGTCTGCGCTCCACATAACCGTTCTTCTCCATCAGTTGTATAATATTCGTCACTGTGGATCTGCGTATCTCAAACGTATGCTCAATATCCTTCTGGCAGATGACCTTATCACGGTTCTCATACAGATATCGCATCACCCAGCCGTGCATCAGTGTTACTTCATCCAGTCCTTCCGCGCGCACACGGGAACTTAAGTTGCGGAACATCAGACGGTCCATCTGATGAATCATCGGTCCCAGCGGAACAGCTCTGGTAATTTCTTCACATCTTCCACTTTCACAGTCGTGCATGACTTAACTCCTTCCTATTAAAAATGTGTCAGACAGCTAATTGTTTGTTCCCTAACAATTAGTTATCGAACATTATTGTATAACCTCTCACCTAGTGTAGTCAAGAATTCTTTGTGATATATTATAAAATTTTATAACGCAATCTTCAGAAGTGCCAAAAGGCACATTCTGAGATTGTATGCGATCACCAAGGTTCTGAGCAAGCTCGAACTTTGGCTCGTCACTGGCGCAAAAAGAAGTTACTGCAATTTTCACGTCGCAGCAACTTCCTTTTATGCCCTTTTATATCAACTGGACTTTATATTTTATTATCCGTACTATTTCTCACTTATTACAAATCTGCTTTAATCGTATGGAATTTATACTCTCCATTTTCTTTATACAATCCATAGATTTCCACGTCTTCTGGTGCTTTATCCGGCTCATTTGAATTTAAATCTTTAATAAATGGCCCCAGGTTTTCTTTCCGGTTTTCACATGCCAGAAAAATCGCTTTAGCTGTCTGCAAGATAAACATAACGTCCAGACATCTGTTTATTTCATGTGGATTTTCTGCATGTAAATGAATTTCTTTTTCCATTTTTTCTAACTGGCTCAACGCAGTACGGCATTTTACATCTGAATGCGGAATTGTTCCAAATGTATTAATAATATTTTGTACTGCATGCTCTATATCTAACCATTTATCCCCGGACTCATTTTCGTAGAATTCTTCCACTAACTGTTGTACATGTGCTACCTGAGTTGTATCTACTTTCCCGACACATTCCGTTTCTTTCGCCTTTTTTGCAGCCTGAAAACCTGCTTCAATTCCATATACAACCGCCTCTGGTGCTGAATTATTACTCATTCCGGCAATTTCATTTCCTGCTGCATACAGATTTTCAACAGTTGTTTCACATTTTACGTTACTGTACACTCCAGAACATGAAACAAATGTCTGCACCATATTTGTGTAAAAATAAGGTATCTTGATATCTTTAAATGATATTCCTTGTGCGTCCATATTTGCCAAAAGTGTATTACATTTCCCCTCATGACTAAGACTCCACTTTACATATTCAATTTCATCATCTGTTGCCTCTGCCATATCCATATACAACAATTCCCCAGCAGCCAAATGTTCAAATACTCTTTTTCTTCCCTCCAGATGTCGCGCAAACTGTTTTTGATGTTTTTCTTTATAATTCGGATCCTCCGGGGAAAATGCAATATCCCTCTCCATAATTACATTCCCATCTTCATCTATAATACGTGCACATGGCCAGTAGGTTCCTCCCGGACAGCCCGCACTCATTGTCCAGTTTAGCCATTCCATACCGCCTTGTGCCAGCGTATATTCCATATTAATAATATCAGCTCCCGCATTCATCGCTAGTACTTTTCCTGCTCCATTATTCATAGAAGAGGAATGGAAACGTTCAAAATCAACTCCCGTTGCACTCTTGCAAAGTCGATCAACTCCACCTGCAGTTGCCAGAATCGTTGTCTTTGCTCTGACAACATAAATAATGTTTTCCCGGGTACAGACTCCGATTGCTCCAACTACCTTTCCTTCATCTTTTAAAAGTTCATATACAAAAACCCGATTATATATTCTTACGCCACTCTTTTCCATTTCTTTTGTAAGAATCGGCTTTATATCACGACCTTCAAAGTTAAAGCTTGTCGGCACTGAATGAAACTGTGGAACCACCCTGTATCCGCCTGGTACATTACTATCCTCAAATCGAAATTTAAGTCCATATTTTTCTAATCCAATAATTCTGTCATATGAATTTTCCACGAAAAAATCATTCAAGCTCCGGAATCCAAGTCCCAATCCTGCAAGATCGAACTGTGCCTGTTCTTCTTTCATTTCTTCCATACTATATCCCACTTTTTCATGCAACTCAGGAATATAGCTGAAAATATGGTCTATTCCAGATCCTGCATTTCCACTACGCTTTGTATTAGATTTTTCAAGCACAACACAATCCAAACCTTCTTCTTTTACTTTTAATGCAGCTAAAGCTCCTGAAAGTCCTCCTCCAACGATAAGTACATCTGTCTCTATCTGTTCAACTCTATACTTCATTATTCTTCCTCCCTTCTGATAAATACCGGTCCTACTGCTTCTGAATAACGCACTTTTATGGCATGAACCGGACAATCTATCTCACAGGATCCACACCAGCTACATTCCTGCGGATATGCAACTTTCACACCATCTTCCATCACAAGAATATCTTCTGGACAAATGTCTACACACAGTCCACAATTTACACATTTCGTTTTATCTACAATGACTCCCATTTTTACCTCCTACTCTGCATGACAACATGCTGCCAAGTGCCCTGGCTCAACTTCTTTTAGTTTTCCGTCAAAACACTTACACTTTCCATCTGCATATCTGCACCTGTCTTTGAATATGCACCCTTCATAACATTTCATCACACTTGGTACATCTCCCTGCATAATAATTCTCTTTTTATCTTTTGCTTTCCATGGATCTGCAATTGGAACTGCAGATAGTAATGCTTTTGTATATGGGTGGATTGGATGTCTGCAGATTTCATCCGCATCCGCCAGTTCTACAATACGTCCCATATAAAATACTGCGATTCTATCTGATATATGATGCACCATTGAAATATCATGTGAAACAAACATATATGTCATTCTTCTCTCTTCCTGAAGCTCCATCAACAAATTTAATATCTGTGCCTGAACTGACACATCTAACGCCGAAATCGGTTCATCACAAAATATAAACTCCGGGTCCACAGACAATGCTCTTGCTATTCCAATTCTCTGTCTCTGACCTCCCGAAAACTCATGCGGATATCTTCCTTCATATTCCTTTTTTAATCCTACTTTTTGAAGTAGCTCTTCAGCCATTTCTCTTCGTTCCGCTTGATTTTCTCCGATTTTATGCACCAGCATTCCTTCTTCCAGAATTCTTTCCACTGTCATTCTTGGATTTAACGAAGAAAACGGATCTTGAAAAATACATTGTACCTGTTTTGTAAATGCCATTCTATCTGTCTTTTTTAATCGCTCTACTTCCTGTTCTCGGAACTTTACAGACCCCCCTGATTTTTCATACATTCCTATGCATGTACGTCCACATGTTGTTTTTCCACAACCAGACTCCCCTACAATTCCCAAAGTTTCTCCTTCAAAAATTGAAAAATTTACATGATTTACAGCCCGAACAATTCCACCTGGTACTTTAAAAAATTTATCTAGATTTTCAACTTCTAATATTTTATTCATCTTTTAAGCCACTCCTAAATTCTAGTTTGCACCGTTCATCATATAAGTAACAATAACATCTTTCATTTTTCTTAGGAAAAGACATGCCACATATATTCATTCGTTTCGGACATCTCGCTATAAATGGACAACCTTGTGGTGGATTTATCAGATTTGGTGGCGTACCAGGTATTACAGGTAATTTCTTTTTACGCTCCTCTGCCTCTGGTATGGTTTCCAATAAAGCCCTAGTATATGGATGTCTCGGTTCGTGAAATATTTCCTCAGTAGTTCCTGTTTCCATAATTTTCCCACCATACATAACAACCACTCGATCTGCAATCGTTGCTACGACTCCCAAATTATGGGTGACTATCAGAATAGACATTTTATATTCTTTCTGTAGCTCCTGAAGAAGTTCTAGAATTTCTGCCTGTATCGTTACATCTAGGGCTGTAGTTGGTTCATCCGCAATCAGTAATTGTGGTCTACAGGCAATTGCCATGGCAATCACCACTCTTTGACGCATTCCACCTGACAACTCATGTGGATATTGTTTCATTCTACGTGGAGCATCTCCTATTCCAACTTTTTCAATTAGTTTTTCAGCTTTTACTTCTGCTTCTTTTTTTGTAATTTTTTCGTGAGCTAAAATAATATCGACAATCTGATTACCGATTTTTTCTGTAGGATTTAAAGATTTAATTGGATCTTGAAAAACCATTCCTATCTTATTCCCTCTGATTCGGCTCATTTTTCGTTCCGTCAATTTGCTTATCTCTTCGCCATCAAAGATAATTGAAGTTTCTTCTCCTATTTTCCCTCTGACACTGTCAAGCAATTTCATGACAGACAGACAGGTCATTGTTTTACCACAACCAGATTCCCCCACTATTGCAACGGTTTCTCCTTGTTCTACCTCAAAGTCTATATCACGTACTGCCTTTACCATTCCTCGCAATGTGTTCAATTCCACTTTCAAGTGTTTTACTTCCAGCAGACTCATGTTTCTCCTCCCTCTATCTAAATTTTGGATCAAATGCTTCTTTCCATGCATTTCCAAAAATATTAAGAGCAACCATAGCCACGCTGATTGCAATTGCAGGGAACGCTACTTGATATGGATAATGTACTAAATTCGGCTGTGCCAAAGATATCAGAATTCCCCAACTGACTGCCGGATTTTTAAGTCCAAGTCCTATAAAACTTAAAAATGCTTCTTCAAAAATGAATGTAGGAATATCCAACGTTATTGCTACAACTACCATTCCCATCATATTCGGAATAATATGATGACTGATAATTCTTCTTGCAGGTACTCCCAGGCATTCCGCGGCCATAATAAATTCCTGCCCTTTCAATTGTTTCACTTGTCCTCTGACCACTTGAGCTGTATTGACCCATCCAACAATTGTCATTGCAAGCAATAGCGGTAATATTCCTTTTACGTCTAGAATAATGCTAAGCAATATTACAATTACCAGATGTGGGATTCCTTTAAACACCTCCACGAGGCGCATCATTATCATATCTGCTCTTCCGCCCAAATATCCACTGATACTTCCGTATATCACTCCAATCAAACTTACAATCAACGACGCAAATAATCCAATTTCTATAGAAACCTGTCCACCATGGCATACTCTTACAAATATATCTCTTCCAAGCTGATCTGTTCCAAACCAATGATCTTTAGATGGTGCTTCATTTTTAATTGCCGTATTCTGATCCTGTACTCCATATGGTCTTAAGTTTTCACCCGCCATACAGAAAATAATCATTACAATTAAAACAATTGCCGAAAACACGCCCATCTTATTTTTCAAAAATATTTTACATGCTGTTTTCCAATATCCGGCATCTTTCGGAGCAAGCTCTTCATCATCTAATTCACCTTCATATGGTGCAAATAATTCTGTTTCATTCATTTCAAGCCCTCCTTTATTCCAGTCGAATTCTCGGATCCACCTTATAATACAAAAGATCCATGACAAACATTGAAAGCATATAGATAAACGAATAAAAAATTGTAACCGCCATAATCACAGTGTAATCTCGCTGCGTCACACTATTTACAAAATATTTTCCAATTCCCGGAATTGAAAAAATACTTTCTATTACTACTGAACCGGTTAATAGCATTGCTACCTGTTGAGCAGATATCGTAACTATTGGTAAAATAGCATTTCTAAGTACATATTTTAACATAATTTTATTCTTCGATAATCCCTTTGCCCTTGCCAATAAAACATAATCTTCCTTTAAAACTTCCGTAACAGATTCCCTCATATATTTTGAATAAGTCGCAATAGATCCAAAAGCCAAAGCCACTGCCGGAAGAATAATGTAACGATCTGGTATAAGCCAACTACCATGTGTCTCCCACCCAATTGGCGGCAATATTGGAAAACGATAAGTAAATGTATATTGTAGGACAGATGCGACTACGAAATTAGGTACAGCAATTCCAAGTGTTGTAATAATAGTAATCATAATATCCCAAATACTATTTCTCTTCGCCCCTGAAATAATTCCACATATCACTCCTATCAGCAATCCCCATACTAACGCCGTTACGCCAAGTCTTGCTGATGCCGGAGCCGTTTCTTCAATAATCTTATTTGCCGTTTTACTTGACTGTGTAATAGAAAGTCCCCATTTTCCCTGAAGTATGTTCTTCATATAAACAAAATATTGTTCTGTTTTGGATTTATCCAATCCATAAATTTTTTCTATTCTCGTTCTTACTTCCGGCGAAGCTTTGTCATATTTTGCTGCAATCGGGTCACCTGGAATAGCTTTCATCGCTGCAAATGTCAGGGTTATAATAACGAACATGGTCGCAAACATATAAAGTAATCTTTTTAAAACGTATTTGCACATGTCAACCTCCTAAAAAAGGATGTCACAAGCATTTACTTGCAACATCCTTTTTGTCATAACTTTTCGAATAGCTTTTATGCTTTATTCAACTTCTGCATATTTATATTCAAATCCAAGTGGAACCCATGCTGGTGCTGTCAGATTCTTCACTTTTTTACTTACAAAGAAATTCTGATTCCAGTATACAGTTGGCGAAATTGCCGGATCTTCTACCAACATAATTTTTTCTGCTTCTATAAACAAATTCAATCTTTCTTCAGCATCTGTAGAATTCTCTGCTTTTTTAATCAACTCATCATATTTTGCATTGCTGTAATGCCCCTCATTTGCAGCAGCTCCTGTCAAGTACATATTCAAGAATACAGAAGGATCATCATATTCTGCCCCATTCATATGTAAGAAAGTCATTTCGAAGTTTCCTTCTTTTCTTCTCTGCATAAAGTCTGTATTGTCTGTACATGATTCAAGTTCAATTGTAATTGGAAGTTTTGATTCAATCTCATTCTTGTAAAGCTCACCTGCCGTCTGTGTATCAGCAGAAGAATCTCCAAGTAATACTTTTAAAGTTGGCTTCTCGTTTGGATCAATCCCTTCTTCTTGAAGTCCTTCTTTAAATAGTGCTTCCAAATCCGTATACTGTGCTGCTGCTTCTTTCAACGGATTTCCTGCTTTTTCACGGAAATTGATTCCTTGGCATGTTATCGCCGGCATGATCCAGCCATATGCTGATTCATAATATCCGTCAAATAATGTATTATTAAGTTCTTCTCGATCTTTTGCAAGTGTAAGTGCAAGTCGTACCTTCGGGCTCTTTAAAAGCGGAGTATCTACATTAAAGATATCTCTCATACCTGCCGGGAAAGGCGCTTCAACAAGATCAAAATCACCTGTAGCCATAATCTCATCTTCCCACTTAGCATTTGCTGTATGCGCATCCAATTCTCCGTTTTTCAACATTGTCATAGCTGATGTATCATCATCAATGTATAGCAATTCTACTTTATCAAGTTTTACGGAATCCTTGTCCCAATAAGTATCATTTTTTGCAAGGATAACTTTACTTCCTGGCGTCCACTCATCTACAGTAAATGGTCCATTATACACAACACTGTCTTTGTCTGCACCATACTGATCCCCATATTTTTCAACAATATCTTTTCTCTGTGGGAAAGCCACCGGACTTCCTAAAATCATTTCAAAATATGGTACTGGTTTCGTAAGTTTAAATACAACGGTCTTATCATCCGGAGCAGATACTCCAATATTTTCTGGTTTCTTTGTTCCATCAACAATTTCCTGTGCATTTTCCAAACTCAAGAAAAATTCCACTCCCGAAGAAGCTGTATCTGGATCAAACATTCTTTGGAATGCATACACATAATCTTCTGCCGTTACGTCTTTCCCGTCACTCCATTTGTGATTTCTCAAATGGAATGTCCATGTAAGACCATCATCGGATGTCTCCCATGACTCAGCTCCAGCCGGTTCAAGAACATCTTGTCCGTCTTTTTTCACGAAACGTCCCAAACCTTCCATGACTTCTCTGATTACTCCTACCGAATCACCACTCGTACCTGTTAAGCTGTCCAATGTTTCTGGATTTCCACCTTCCAAATGAAGTACTTTTTCGTCTGCCGACTTTGCGTTACCGCTGCCAGTGCTGTTGTCCTTGTTGCTACCACAGCCTACAGCTAATGTTCCCACCATAGCAACTGCCATCAGCACAGCAATTAACCTTTTTTTCATTTCTTTTTCCTCCAATGAATTTTGTTATAGAATTTAATTCTTTATTTATTTTAATATATAGAATTAAATTCACTTATATGTAGTATACATTTCAATGAAATCTCTTTCCAATTGTTTTTAATAATATTTATTATCATTTATTCACTTTATCTATTTCTCTATATTTACCAAAATTGAGATTATAATTCTTTATATTTTATGCAATAGTACTTTATACTCCCCGTTCTTTTCAAAAAAATGGAATATAATTCCAATAGGAGGTATATTATATGGACTATTTAGATTTCTTTTCCCAACGCCTGAGTGAACTTCGAACTCAAAAAGGTGTTTCAGCGCGCGATATGAGTCTTTCTCTTGGACAATGCGAAAGCTACATTAATAAAATAGAGAATCAAAAATCTCTTCCCTCCATGAACGTATTTTTTTACATATGTGATTATCTAGATATACAACCAAAAGATTTTTTTGATATATCTATAGAAAGTCCCACGACAACAAATGAGCTTTTATCTAAAATGATAAAACTAAATCCAAAGCAACAAGAGCATATTCTTTTTCTTGTAGATGATATTATTAATGCTTCAAAAAAATAGTTTTTATGTTCTTGACAACCCTGCGTTTTTATTTCAATATAAGCATAGGTCAGGACTCTATCAGAATCTTGACCTATGCTTATATTTTTTATAATCTAAAAACTATTTTTTATGAAACCACAAAGGAATATGACATGACAAATAACATCAACATTTTATACGAAGATACACAGATTCTGGTCTGTGTTAAACCTTCCGGGATTGCAACTCAAAGTAAACGCATCGGCTCTCCGGACATGGTCAGTATTTTAAAAAATCACATAAGCAAATCTTCCGGGAAATCTGGCGAACCGTACCTGGCTGTTATCCACCGACTGGACCAGCCCGTCAGCGGAATTCTCGTCTTCGCTAAGACGCCTGCAGCAGCAAAGGAACTGAACCGCCAACTGACTTCTTCCGGTTTTGGAAAGCACTACTATGCCTTGGTATCAGGAAAACCGAAGAAACATTCTGCAGACCTTGAAACTTATATGGTCAAAGATGCCAGAACGAACACTTCTCGAATCTGTAAGAAAGATACTCCTGAAGCAAAATTGGCAAAACTCCATTATGATCTTGTAGACACTGTATTTTTTTCTGATATTGCTTCTGCAATTCCTGCTGAAACAAGTCAGCTTAAAATCAAATTAGATACCGGACGCCACCATCAGATTCGTGTACAGCTTGCGGACATGGAATGTCCGATTATTGGAGATACAAAATATAATTCTGATACACCAAAGCTTCCTACCGGGCGCACACCACTATGTCTATGCGCATATAGCCTTGAATTTAAACATCCTGTCACAAAAAAACAGATAACTTTTTCACTTGAACATTATGCATAAAACCAGAAGCGGGATATGCCTCCAATTACATATCCCGCTTCTGGTTCTCTTTTTCTTTTTTCAGTTTTCAAAACTTCTGTTCGTATGTTGTCTATTCACACAAACTAGATAACGGCTTCCTCAGGTGCCTCTTCTAATACTTTTTCGTAATTCTCGAGGATGATGCTCTGAATCTTTTCACGAGTTCCGGAATTAATCGGATGAGCAATATCTCTGTACTCTCCATCAACTGCCTTTTTACTTGGCATTGCGATAAAAAGTCCTTTCTCTCCTTCGATTACTTTAATATCATGTACAACAAATTCTTCATCCATTGTAATTGATACTACTGCCTTCAGCTTTCCTTCTTTCGCTACTTTTCTTACTCTTACATCTGTTATCTGCATGTTACTGCCCCTTTCTATCTAGGCGCGCTGTTTCTACAGTGCGTACCTCTCGTTCTTTTCAACAACCACTTTTATCCCGTTCGTTCCAACGTGACGTGTGTTAGCTCTGATTGTATCGCGACTTTCAACGATGCAGTTTTCAATGTAAGTATTGTCTCCCAGATACACATCATTTAAAATAATAGAGTTTTTGATCACACAGTTATTTCCCACAAATACCTGCTTAAATATCACGGAATTCTCTACCGTTCCATTTATAATGCTTCCGCTTCCCACCAGACTGTTCTTTACAGATGCACCCGGATTATACTTTGCCGGAGGCAGGTCGCTTACTTTGGAATAAATCTCCGGATAATCTTTGAAGAAGTATTTTCTTACTTCCGGCTTCAGGAAATCCATATTCGTCTTATAATAAGCATCTACCGTTGCAATATTGCTCCAATATTTATCAATCTTGTAACCGTACATCTTTTTCAAATTCTTATAGCGGATCAACACATCATTAACAAAATCAAATCTTTCTTCCTCTGCAGCATGTTCGATCAGATCAATGAGCAGACGTCTGCGAATCACGTAAATTCCTGTAGAGATTACATTCGATTTTGTCACCATCGGCTTTTCTTCGAACTCCTGAATCCGCATATCTTCATCCATCCGGATTGTACCAAATCGGCTCGCATCCTCAGAAGGGTCTAACTCTTTGCATACTACCGTAACATCAGCCCTTTTGTCAATATGATATTGCAAAACTTTCCCATAATCCATCTTATATACAGCATCACCTGATACTATCACTACATAAGGCTCATGACTTTTTTTCAAAAAATCTATATTCTGATAAATAGCATCTGCAGTTCCTCTGTACCAATAACCATTATCTATGGTGATTGTCGGGGTAAATACGTATAATCCACCTTGCTTTCTTCCAAAATTCCACCATTTTGAAGAATTCAAATGTTCATTTAAAGAACGTGCATTGTACTGTGTTAACACTGCTACTTTCTGAATATGTGAATTTGTCATATTGCTAAGTGCAAAATCAATGGCGCGATAGCTTCCTGCAATTGGCATTGCTGCCACTGCTCTTTTGTGAGTCAGCTCTTTCATCCTGTTGTTGTTACCACCTGCTAAAATAATTCCTACTGCTCTCATGCTATCTCACCCGCCTTTATTAAAGTTTCTCCACTTTCAAGTACACCATCTGGATAATCCTCTTTCTTCGTAATTCCACTGATTGCTGTGTTCTTTCCAATCTGAACATGATCTGGAATCGCTGAATTTTCTCCAATCGTCACAAGACCAAAGGAATATACAGCCGGTTTTAACTTGTTCGGTTCTTCACTTCCTACACCAAGGATCGAACCTTCTCCAATCTTGGTATTTTCCGCAATAATTGCCTTATCTATTACACAACCTTTTCCGATTGATACGTCACTCATGATAATAGAATCTTTTACCACAGCGCCTTCTTCAACCGTAACGCCTGCACTGATAACACAATTATGCACTTCTCCGTATATCTCGCATCCATTTCCAATAATACTTCTGTCCACCGTAGCACTCTCAGAAATGTATTGTGGCGGAAGAATTTCATTGTTTGTATAAATTTTCCAAAATTCTTCATACAAATTAAACTCTGGAATAATATCGATCAGCTCCATGTTGGCCTCCCAGTAAGAACCAAGCGTTCCGACATCTTTCCAGTATCCATTATATTCATATGCAAAAAGACGCTCGCCTTTGTCGTGACAATATGGAATGATATGTTTTCCAAAGTCACATCCCGGCTCATCTTTCAACGCTACGAGTGCTTCCTTCAATGCATTCCAGCTAAATATGTAAATACCCATAGATGCAAGATTACTCTTCGGCTGTGCCGGTTTTTCCTGAAATTCTGTAATCTTACCATCATCATCTGTAATTACAATTCCAAATCTACTTGCTTCTTCCATAGGAACCGGCATCGCTGCAATTGTAACGTCCGCGTTGTTCTCTTTATGGTAGTCAAGCATCACCTGGTAATCCATCTTATAAATGTGATCTCCAGATAAAATCAATACATAATCCGGATGGAATGATTCCATATATTCCAGATTCTGATAAATGGCATTCGCTGTACCTGTATACCACTCACTGCTTGTACTCTTCTCATACGGTGGAAGAATCGAAACACCACCGATGCTCCGATCCAAATCCCATGGGATTCCTATCCCAATATGTGAATTCAAACGTAACGGTTGATACTGTGTCAATACACCTACAGTATCAATTCCTGAATTAATACAGTTACTTAGCGGAAAATCAATGATTCTATATTTTCCACCAAATGCAACAGCCGGTTTTGCAACTTTTGCCGTGAGAACTCCTAGTCTGCTGCCTTGTCCTCCTGCCAGGAGCATTGCAATCATTTCCTTTTTCCTCATGTCTTCACCCCTTTTCAGTAGTCTGTGATTGATATTATACCATATATGTTCCATTTCGTGAACATATTTTACAAAACATTTAAATAATCCGCAGTCTTTTTATGGAAATATTACAAAAAATTGCGGGTTGGATTTTTGCTCATATATGTATATAATATTTAATTAGAAAGAATCATTCTATCAAATGAACTGATAATTTTTTAATCTACTTATATTATATGAGGAAGGAATCTTAATTATGTATAAAATTAATTTTGAGCAACCTGTACATGTGCATTTTATCGGCATTGGTGGCATCAGCATGAGTGGACTTGCCGAAGTACTTCTCGAAGAAAATTTTACCGTTTCCGGATCTGATAATAAGGAATCTGCCTTAACAGACCATCTTGAGAAGGCCGGAGCAAAGATTTTCTATGGACAGAAAGCTTCTAATATTATAGATGGCATTGACGTAGTCGTATATACTGCTGCGATTCATGAAGACAATGAAGAATTTCAGGCAGCTGTTCAGAAAGGACTGCCAATGCTGTCCCGTGCAGAACTTCTTGGACAACTTATGACGAACTATGATATTCCAATTGCAGTTTCCGGAACTCATGGAAAGACAACAACAACTTCTATGATTTCACACATTCTTCTTGCCGGGGAGATGGATCCGACAATTTCAGTCGGCGGAATTTTGAAAGCAATCGGTGGTAATATCCGTGTTGGCAATTCTGAGATTTTTGTAACAGAAGCATGCGAATACACCAACAGTTTTCTGCATTTCTTCCCTAAGATCAGTGTTATCTTAAATATTGACGAAGATCACCTGGACTTCTTTAAAGACTTAGCAGATATCCGCAATTCTTTCCACAAATTTGCCAAACTGCTTCCAAAGGATGGCACTCTTGTAATTAATGGAGAGATTGAACATCTAAGCGAAATCACAAAAGACCTTGATTGTAATATCATAACATACGGAACGGATCCTTCTGTAAACTATCGTGCTGCAAATGTCACACATGATGAGCTTGGAGAAGCTTCATTTGACCTGATCAAGAACGGTGAATTTGTCGACCGCATTTCTCTGTCTGTCAGCGGTGACCACAATGTATCCAACGCACTGGCTGCACTGGCTGTTGCAGATTTACTTGATGTAAATGTATCTGTTTCCAAAAAAGGATTAAAGGAATTCCACGGTACTGACCGTCGTTTCGAATATAAAGGCGAGACACATGGTATCACGATCATTGATGATTATGCACACCATCCGACAGAGATTGCTGCAACACTGACTGCCGCAAAGCATTATCCACATCGTGAGATCTGGTGCATTTTCCAGCCACATACTTATACACGTACAAAAGCTCTCTTCCCAGAGTTTGTAGAAGCACTCTCCCATACAGACCATATCATCCTGGCCGACATCTATGCTGCAAGAGAAACGGATACACTTGGGGTATCTTCTAAGCAGATTGCAGACGAATTGAGTGCAAAAGGATGCGATGCATACTACTTTCCAAGCTTTGAAGAGATAGAAAACTTCTGTCTGACACACTGTCAAAAAGGGGATGTGTTGATAACTATGGGAGCCGGAGACGTTGTAAATATTGGGGATACGCTTCTTGGGAAGTAGTTATCCACATTTTCCACAGAATTTTATCCACAAAAAACCCGATTTTTGCGTCAAAAATTTCTTTTTTAATGGTACTTCTGATGCTATAATAGCTGTGCAATGAAGCGAACGATACTTGAGGAGGACCTGAGAGGGCATGAGAAAATTAACACTTACAAACCACGTACAAAGTGATACAACTGTACTGGAGAATGAATTTATAGATCATTATATGGCAGAGGCGAACGGAGAATTTGTGAAAGTATATCTGATTCTTTTGCGTCATCTGAACGAGCCTTCCGGGACTCTGACAATTTCAAAAATTGCAGATCTTTTGAATATTACTGAAAAAGATGTGATCCGTGCACTGAATTACTGGAAAAAGCAGGGACTTTTAGATTATGATGCTCCTGTAGACGGAGCTGTACCTGCCGCTCCTGCTCAGCCAATTGTAACACCGGCTGAACCAGAACCTGTAACACCGGCTGTACAGAATACACCTACAGATGTGTCCAGCATTGAGCAGTACCGCTCCCGCAAGGAGTTCAAGGAACTTCTCTTTGTCGCAGAGCAGTATCTGGGCAAGACACTGACACATAACGATGTAGACTCTATCACATATTTTTATGAAACTTTACATATGTCTGCTGATCTCATCGAATATCTGATTGAATACTGTGTAGAGAACGGACATACAAGCATACATTATATCCAGAAAGTTGCTCTTTCCTGGTGTGAACGTCATATCAAGACTGTTGCTGAAGCAAAGGCAAGCTCTATGATGTACAATAAGAATTGTTATTCTATTCTCAGTGCTTTTGGCATTAAAGGGCGTGCACCTGCACCGTCCGAGATGGAATATATCCGACGCTGGACGAACGAGTACGCATTTTCTTTAGATCTTATTTTAAATGCCTGTGCAAGAACTATGAATGCGATTCATCAGCCAAGTTTTGATTATGCAGAATCCATTCTGAAGAAATGGATGGAACGCGGAGTTAAGAATCTTCAGGATCTTGAAGCTCTGGATGCTTCTTTCCTTCGTGAGAAAGAAGCTCGCGAAAGAGACCGCCGTGAAAAAGACTTAAAGAAAAACACATCCAAGATCACTGCGGCTCCGACAAAGTTCAACAACTTTGAAAATCGCTCCTACGATATGAACGATTTGGAGCGCAAGCTTTTACAACAATAAGAATCAATTTAATAACTAATATATAAGGAGCATTTTTGTCCATGGCATTATCAAATTCCCAGTACGATCAATTGATGCGTAATTATGAACAATTACAACTGGATAACGAACATGAACTTCGTCTTCGTTTTGATGAAGTTTATGCCGCAATTCCAGATCTTCGCAAGATTGATGATACGATTTCTTCTCTGAGTGTTGAGAAGGCAAGGCGACTATTGGAGGGGGACGAATCTGCTCTTTCTTCGTTTCACGAAAAGATGGTTCAGCTAACTAAAGAAAAACAGGCGCTTCTTATTTCTCATGGTTATCCTTCCGATTATCTGGACAAGCATTATCATTGTCCGGACTGTCAGGATACGGGCTACATCGGAACCGAGAAGTGTCATTGTATGAAAAAAGCAATCATTGAACTTCTGTACAACGATTCGAATTTAAAAGATATTTTGGCTCAGGAGAATTTTGATAAATTTTCAATGAAATACTATTCCAAAAGCCATATAGATCCGCTGACAGGACGTTCGGCAAGAGATGCTATCGAAACTGCACTTCGAAACTGTCATCATTTTATTGATACATTTTCCATTGAATTTCATAATCTTTTATTATATGGAGATACTGGTGTCGGGAAGACTTTTCTCACCCACTGTATCGCAAAAGAGTTAATGGATCATTCTTATTCTGTGATTTATTTCTCTGCATCAAGTCTTTTTGACTTTCTTGCAAAGAACACTTTTGGGAAAAGAGAGGACATCGATGAGGATGCGCTTTCACATATTTGCAATTGTGATCTGTTAATTATCGATGATCTTGGAACAGAACTTGCGAATAGCTTTACGGTTTCACAATTATTTGTTATACTTAATGAGCGAATCTTACAAAAGAAAGCGACTATCATATCTACAAACCTGTCGCTGGAAGATATAAAAGCAATTTATTCTGAACGAATTTTTTCCCGGATCAGCAGCAATTATTCCATGCTTCGACTGACCGGTGATGATATCAGAATTCAAAAAAAATTATTAAACCTAGGAGGTACAAAAGATGTTACGCCGTAACGAACGTAATCTTGACAACATCCCAGCAGGAACACTTGGAATTATTGCCATTGATGGCTGCCAGGCGATGGGAAAGGAAGTAGACCAATTTATCACTACATGGCGTCGTGAAGATGGCCATAAATTTATGGATGATGTAGTATTTAGCGGATATCAGAGAGATTCTTATCTTGTGAATGCTCATTTACCACGCTTTGGTTCTGGGGAAGCCAAAGGTGTGATTGATGATTCCGTACGTGGTATGGATCTTTACATTATGGTTGATGTATGTAACTACAGTCTGACATACTCTATGAGTGGCAATGTCAATCATATGTCACCAGATGATCATTATCAGAACTTAAAGAGAATTATCGCTGCTGTTGGTGGTAAAGCAAAACGTATTAATGTAATCATGCCATTTCTTTATGAAAGCCGTCAGCACAAGAGAAGCTCTCGTGAGTCTCTGGACTGCGCACTCGCACTTCAGGAGCTGACACACATGGGAGTCGACAATATCATTACTTTTGATGCACATGATCCTCGTGTTCAGAATGCAATTCCACTTTCCGGATTCGAGACAGTCCGTCCGACATATCAGTTTGTCAAAGGTCTGTTAGACCGTTATGATGACCTGATCATCGACAGCGAGCACATGATGGCAATCAGCCCGGATGAAGGAGCAACAGAACGTGCTGTATATCTTGCAAACGTATTGAACCTGGACATGGGTATGTTCTACAAGAGACGTGATTACACGCGTGTTGTAAATGGACGTAATCCAATCGTTGCCCATGAGTTTCTCGGATCCTCTGTCGAAGGAAAAGATGTAATCATTCTGGATGACATGATTTCTTCTGGTGACAGTATCCTGGATGTTGCAAAACAGTTGAAGAGCCGCAACGCTAAGCGTATCTTTGCTGCTGCTACATTTGGTCTTTTCACAAACGGACTGGACAAATTCGATGAAGCCTATGAATCAGGACTGATTGATGGAGTATTAACTACGAATCTGATTTATCAGACACCGGAACTCCTTTCCAGACCATATTATATCAACTGCGATATGAGTAAATATGTTGCACTTATGATTGATACACTGAATCACGACGGATCTATCAGTGATATTCTGGATCCTAGCGAAAGAATTCAGGTATGTGTTGAAGAATATAAAAAAGCTCACGGTCAGTTATAATTTAAGATAAAATAAGGGGATGTAAAAAACTCGATTGAGTTTTTACATCCCCTTGTTTTAATGTTATGATAATTCAATCATCTGATAGGTACTTCCCAACTCCTGCAAAATTTCCAGTTCTCGTTTCTGACAAGTAAAAAGCAATATCTGCTTCTTGCTTTTTACGAGCCATTTCAAAATATTTTTCAAACGTTTTTCATCATAATTGACAAATACATCATCCAAAATTACCGGAAATTCTTCCTCCAATAATATCTCTGACGCTGCCATTCGAAGTGCAAAATATATCTGCTCTGCAGTCCCCTGGCTTACTCTCATGATATCAACTTTTCGTCCTTCACTCATCAGGCTGATGTCCAGTCCCGATTCTATTACAAGACGTGAATATCTGCCATCCGTAATTTCCTCCATGATTTCCGATACTCTGTCATTGAGTTTTTCACGAAGTCTTTTCTGCATATTCCCGGAAATTTCCTGCAACTTATCAATTGCAAACTGTCTTGCCTCCACCTGCTCATTTAAGCTTTTTTCTTCACTGCTGATTCCTCCCAGTTCCTCCAAATCTTCTTCAAGATTGGAATAACGGGTTCGCTTATCTCCAAGTTCCATCACACACCGGTCTATTTCCCATTGTAATCGATCTGTCGGAACTTTTTCTTCCTGTGGCGTGATCTCTTCCAGTATTTTTTCCGGCTCTGTCTTCTCTACTTTTTTACTGACTTTCATTCGATTCCACACATATATTGCAGATAATAGCACAAGTATAATTGCCACCAGATAATTCCAAGGACGCTTCAAAAACCACGCACACAAAAAAACTGCAAGTGCTTCTGCAAGAATTTCCAGTGGATGTACCCTCCACTTCGAAGGACGCATTTCGTCGATCATATTCTTTGACTCGCCTTCTTCTATCATCCGTACTCGTGCTTCTTTTTCTCGTTCTTTTCGAATCTCCAATTCTTCTTCCAGATGCGCTTTTTCTTCTTCCAGTTTGTGGATATCTCTCCACACATAAGACATTTCCTGAGAAATATTTTCCCGTTCATTCTGTCTCTTTTCCATCTGTTTTTGCATAAAACGAGAACTTTCCTTTTTACGTTCTTTCAAATAATCCAGTGCTGCTGCAAAATCTAATTCTCCATCTCCAGTTGCGTAATAATTAGATGCATAATTTTTCAGTTCTTCTGAAAGCGCCGTACCCGGCTCTGCCCGCATCTGTGCGATTGATAATGTATCATCGTAAATCTGCTCAGTCAGCCCTCCCATCAACATCTGCAAATCGCCATCTTCCACAGATAATTCTTCTGCATCCTCCTGGCAGACAAGCGCTGCACTTTTCCCATATCGGTCAAAATTTCTAGATAAAAGAAATGTCTTATTCCCTGCCTGGAAACGCATTTCACCGGAATAATAGTTTGAATTTTCCCACGGTTCATATCTGGAAAATGTATCCTGTGCCGCTGCTCTTCCGCGTCCACGTGTCATTCCGAAAAGCATTGCTCGGATAAATGTGTGAATTGTTGATTTTCCAGATTCATTTTCCCCATATATTACATTTAATCCATCTGAGAAACAAATATCTTTATCTGTAAACTTTCCAAAATTCTTCAATCTCAATTCTTTGATTTTCATATTAGCCTCTTCTTGTCTCCATCAGCGCTCTTACACCTTCACAAAGTGCTTGATATTCCACACCACCCTCCGGGTATTGTTCCAGCTCCGCCACAAATTCTCCAAGTATATTTCCTTTATTTGCCTCTTTTAATTTTTCAAACTGATACGCCGGTCTGGTCTGATCACTGACCTCAATCACATTTCCATATGGATCCAACGTCTCTGGATCATAAGAAATATCTGGATCACGTAATCCCTCCAATATGATTTTATAAATGTTTTCACGACCGCTCAACTCAATCACTCTGCAAATTTCTTCTTTTAATTCATGTTCTGTCATATCCGGCTTCACTTGAATAACTTGATGAATATACGATCTGGCTGCAAACGGGACGAACATAATATCACAACCTTTTGTCGTGATTTCTCCAAAAATATATCCATGTGCCCCCGTATCATTCTTATCAATTGGCTCTAATGCTCCTGCATACGCAATTTTCCCCGGACAGATGATCTGCGGTTTATGAATATGTCCCATTGCAATGTAATCATATCCAAGTCCCAACAGATTCTCTTTTTGTATCGGAATATGACTTTCATCCCCTCCATGCGCCAACAATATTTCATATGGCTGACGCCTCTGGGCAATCGCATCCTGATAGCATGCTTCCGAAATCTGTTTCGCATCATAACTCATTCCATAGACTGCCAGATTGTATGCTGGAAATTCCACACAGCCAATCTCTCTGTCCAAAATCATGTGAACATTTTCTGCCCAGGAAAAAGTTCGATAATAA
>CAKRCL010000007.1 GCA_934307335.1 uncultured Dorea sp.
TAAATATAAATCCTGGATATAATGAGGAAATGGTAGAAAAAAGTCCGACATTATATCAATATGTGAAATTTGTAGATATAGTTCGCAAATATCAGCAGGAAATGCCATTCCCGGAAGCAGTGGAAAAGGCGATTGACGAATGTATCAAAAAAGGTATTCTTGCGGAGTTTTTAAGGAAGAACAGAGCAGAGGTGTTAAGAGTGAGCATATTTGAGTATGATGAAGAAGAACATATAAGGCAGGAACGAGAAGAAAGCAAGCAGGAAGGTATTGAACAAGTGAATGATTTGTATGATAAATTGCATGACTTAAATCGAGAAGAAGATATTTGGAAAGCTATAAAAGATGTTGAATACAGAAAGAAATTGCTGGAAGAATTTCACCTTGATTAAAAATTTTATAGGAACCAGATGCTGTGTTAACGTCCAGCATTTGGTTTTTCTTTGCATTTGCAATATATCACGGCCACTAATGTGCTTACAGCGGTCGCCAGTATGCTGGGGCCGACGATGGCAGCAGGATTGATACTGCCGTACTGGCTCCGGTAGGCGATGACGTTTACAGGAATGAGCTGCAGGGATGATATATTAATGATAAGAAATGTGCACATTTCATTGCTGGCGGTTTCGGGGGCGCGTACTTTTCCTGGGAGTCGCTGTTTGCGGCGGTCGTCTTCCAGATTTTTCAGCTCATCCATTGCTTTCAGTCCGGCGGGAGTTGCAGCCCATCCAAGTCCTAGAATGTTAGCGATGATATTTGTGGTGATGTGGGTGGCAGCAGGGTGATTGTCCGGAAGATTTGGGAACAGGAAATGAATAAGTGGCTTCAACTTTCGAGAAAGCTGTTCGATGATGCCGGCTTTTGTTGCAATTTCCATAAGCCCTACCCAGAAGGACATGATACCGATCATAGTAATGCACAGCGTGATTGCTTCTTTGGAGGAATCCAGTGCGGCATTGGTGATGTCGGGCATGCGTCCGGTGAATGCGGCGTAGACGATTCCGAGCATCATCATACCGCCCCAGAGATAATTGAGCATAAGAAAACCTCATAGTTTTCGCTTTATAAAAACTATGAGGTTTGTGTAATAAGTATGTCATATTATTTTCAGAAAAATAATCCAGATGCTGCAATGAAGTATATTTACTGAGAAAGATTTTGGAAGATGCATCATTTACTTTTGTTTTCCTGTATCCAGCTTTCTCCACACGGTGAAGATCATTGTGACGAAGCAGGCGGTTCCGCCGATAAAGTTGGAAACCGGCTCGGCGAGAAAGACTCCATTTGTTCCAAGTTCGCCTACAGTCGGAAGCCACAGTGTCAGTGGAATGACGATGATTGCCTTTCGCAGCAGGGAGAAGAATACAGCTTGTTTTGCTTTCCCAAGTGCGGTAAATGTGGACTGCCCGGCAAACTGCAGCGACATCATAAAGATTCCAAAGAAATATAAATGCATCGCAGGTACGCCTTCGGCTAACAATTCCGGTTCGCTGTTGAACATGTGAATGAAGAAGCGCGGGAAGGCGAGCAGTAATGCCCACATAAAGCAGGAAAATAAGATACAGACAATCGTTGTAAATTTGATTGCTGATTTTACACGCGCATGTTTTCCGGCACCGTAGTTAAAGCTCATGACAGGCTGGGCACCACTTGTAAGTCCTGTGACCGGCATAGTAATGATTTCCCGGACGGAGTTAATAACGGTCATGATTCCAACGTACAGGTCACCGCCGTATCTGGAAAGAGTTGCGTTACAGACAATCTGTACCGATCCATTTGTAATCGCCATAATAAATCCGGCAAGCCCAAGAGCACAGATTTCTTTTATCAATCGGAAGTCCAGTTTCATATAAGAAAGTGAGAGTGTAAGAATTGCTTTCTTTCCGGTCAGAAAATGTAATACCCAGATTGCAGAAATTCCTTGCGAAATGATGGTCGCAAGAGCGGCTCCGCAGACTCCCATGTGGAGAACGAAGATAAAAAGAGGGTCAAGGATCAGGTTCAGGACAGCACCGATGGAAACGGTGAGCATTCCGGTCATTCCAAATCCCTGGGCGTTGATAAAGTTGTTCATGCCAAGACTGATCATGACAAAAAGCGTGCCGATAAGGTAGAGGCTGATGTATGCATTTGCATAAGGATAAGTAATATCACTGGCGCCGAACAGGTAAAGCAATGGGCGCTTGAACAGGTAGCACAAAGCCATGAGAATACCGCCGGAAATTAGGAGCATGGAAAAGGAGTTGCCGAGAATTTTCCGGGCGCGTGCAGGTTCACCGGCACCTCTTGCCATAGAAAAAAGCGGTGCGCCGCCCATACCGAACAGATTGGCAAAAGCGGTGATGATTGTAATGACCGGCAGAGTTAGACCGATTCCGGTCAGCGCCTGGGTGGATACATCTGGGAGATGACCGATGTAAATGCGGTCAATAATGTTGTAAAGGACATTAATGAGCTGCGCAAGCGTCATAGGAATTGCAAGACGCAGAATATTTCCAGAGATGCTGCCCTCACCAAAGTCATGAGTGTCCGTAGATTTTGCTTTTGGTAAAGCATTTGTATTATTTTTATGTAAAAGATTCAATTTCGGGAACTTCCTTTCTGATGCCGGTATGGATTTCATCCCACCGGCATAATATACAACAGATAGTATAGGGCAAGAAAAAGGAGAATTCAAGAATTGAAACTATTTCTTTACCTGTCGGATTTTATTGTACCACTCATGATATTCGGGATTATCTGTTACGGAATCACAATGAAAATTCCAGTTTATGACACATTTGTAAAAGGAGCGAAGGACGGATTTTTGACCGTTATCAAAATTATGCCGACTATGGTAGGGCTTATGGTAGCAGTCGGAGTACTAAGAGCGTCCGGATTTCTGGAATTTCTGGCGCAAATGATTGGAAAAGTTACACAATATATCGGATTCCCGGGCGAATTAGTTCCGCTCACGATAGTAAAGATGTTCTCCTCGTCCGCAGCGACGGGATTACTCCTTGATGTCTACAAAGAATACGGAACAGATTCCTATCTGGGATTTGTAGCATCAATCAGCATGTCCTGCACAGAAACAATATTTTACACCATGAGCGTTTATTTCATGACCGCAAAAGTAACAAAAACAAGATACACATTGCCGGGGGCGTTACTGGCGACACTTGCCGGATTGGTGGCCAGCGTGGTACTTGGGGATGTAGTAAAATAGAAAAGCTGCTGTGGAAAACGTAGAATAACTACGTCCGCAAACAAGGTTGCCCCAGGGACTAAAATTCGGTATACTAATGGGAAGAAATCCCGTGCGTTTGCGGGTGAAGGAGGAACGAATGAATCTGATCAGTCGGATTCCGAAAGATTTTTATAAGGTATTCGGAAGTAAATATATGGAATTCTATATGCAGTTTCTTGTCGCGCTTTATGAAGAGAGCAGTCAGTCGTACTCACTTTTGGGACTTACAGAAGGTGAGTGCCATGCGATTATGAATGAGAAGCTTGCGCGTATGACGTTGGATTGGAACCAGGAGCGTTTTGATGAAGAGGGGGAACTTTTGACACGGTCGAATATGGCAATGATAAGTCTCCGACATTTTGAGGAGTGGGGGTGGCTTAGACGGGATTATGATGAGACACTAAACAGTTATGTAGTATCTTTCCCGGAGTATAGTCAGTTGTATGTGGAGTTGTTCCGTAATCTTTATAGTGATGAGGACAGCAAGGAGCGCGAGAGTGTGCTGGCGGTGTACAGTCACCTTTATACATATAGTTCAGATCGGGAGAAGAATAATGATATCCTGAAAAGTGCACTTCATACATCAAGGTCGCTGCTTCAGATGTTGGCGAATATGCAGGAAGGCATGCGGGGATATTTTGATGAGTTGTCGAGACAGCGAAGCTTTCTTGGAATTCAGGAGGTCCTTGTGAAGGAGATTAATAACAGTGACAGCCAGAAGTATGCAATTCTAACGACAACGGACAGTTTTTATCGATATAAGGAAGCGGTCAAAGAGCTTATTGAAAAGAATCTCGGTGAAAATGAGACAAGGCGTGATAATTTTCTGGAAAAGCTGCGGAATTTAAAAGCGCAGGCGGGGCAGGAGAAGCAGAGAATCCAGTGCTATCGGCTGGAACGGTCGGTGAAACTTTGTGATGAGGCGAGTGAGATGTTGTACCGCATTTCCAGAGAGTTCGATGCCATTGAACGAAGATATAATATGCTAATCGAGCAGAAGACCGTGTTCGCGAATCGTGCGGCAGCGAGAATCCGATATATTTTGATGGAAGGTGCGGATTTGGAAGACCAGACAGTTGCATTTGTCAATCTTTTAAATAGGAGTGGAAAACAAGAGGAGATTTTGAACAAGCTGGCACAGCGGATGCAACTTACAGAGCCGTATCGTGTGATGAATGAAAAGAGTTTGTATCAGAGACGAGATCGAAAGAAAGAGGCATTTACACCGCAGGCGGTCGTCGAAGTGAAAGATCAGACGAACTTGGAAAAAATAAATGAGTTTGTACTGAAACCACTTTACACGCAAAAAGAGATTCGCAAGTTCAGAAAAGAAAATGAGCAAGAAGGAAACTTTATCGTGACGAAGGATACGGTAAAATCAATGGAAGATCTGGAAAAGCTGTTCCTTGTATGGCAGGATGCTACAGAAGTTGCGGAAGGAACGGAAGAGATTGAGGTCGGAGAGGATCTGAAAAATGAAAATGGTCTGAAGTTTTCAAAGCTTGTGATTAAGAAGAGGTAAGGATAAATTATGGTTAATTATATGGAAGAATTGTCGGTGACGGAGGCGGAGAATCTGAAGAAGACAATTTCAGCGTTATTTAGACAGACATGTATTTTACAAATGAAATATGATCCGGTTACTTTAACACCGAGAGATAATCTTCATTATGAAATCTGTATCCGACATCGGAAATTTATTGAAGAATATTTGTCTGTACTTGGATGTGAATTAGTACATGATCCACAGGAACACATTTTCCGGCTGACAGGGGAAGGTGTGGCAGTTGAGCACCTAAGTGTGACAACCACGAAGATTATTCTTCTTGTGAAGATGCTTTATCGGGATAAGATTCTTGGAGAGGGGCTTAATGCGACAGTGACCAATCTGGCAGAGATTCGTGAGTATGGAAAGAATACAAATCTGTTAAATGAAAAGCTAACTATGGCTGAGTGGAAAGCCGCATTGTATGTGATGAGCAAGCATCAGATCATCGAGGTTCCAGGTGCAATTCAGAATGTGGAAGATCAGACTCCGATTTATATTTACAGTACGATCAATTTGTATTGTAGTGGTGTAGATATTCAGGAATTGATGCTTGAATATGCAGATGAGCAGTCTGAGAAGTATGATGAAAACATATATGAAAACGAGCAATTTGATGAATATAAGGAAGGAGGTGTAGAAGATGAAGCAGGCAAAGAAGATATTTACGAGAATGTTGATGAATAACTGGGGCGGTGTCAGCCACAAGATCATGGAGTTCCATGAGTATGTGAATCTATTCAGTGGAAAAAGCGGTTCCGGTAAGTCAACGGTCATGGATGCGATTCAGGTTGTTTTGTATGGAAGTGTATCTTCTACATTTCTGAATAAGGCAGCGGATGACGCAAAGAATCGCCGTAGTGTCATGAGCTATCTGCGAGGTGCGCAAAAAGATGGATCCTATAACCGTGAAAACCAAGATTTTTGTTCTCAAATCGTATTGGAAATATTTGATACCGGAACAAAAGTCAGTACTTGTATCGGAGTTGCATTTGAGGTTGGAAAAAATGATACAGAGATTCGAAAATATGCATTTTTCAGCCATTCGGGAAAGATTCCGGAAGATGAGTATTTGACGGAGACTGGGGTGCCATATACACTTACAAAGTTACGCAAACTTGTAGAAAAACGTGTAGAATCTTCCGATAACCGAGGACGAGGGGATGTAAACCGTATCTATCCATCAAAAGAGGCTTATTTGAATACGGTTTATGATGTGATTTTCGGATATGTAGAGCCGGGACGTATGATGACGATGGAAAAGAGTGCGATTGCGCTTCGAATGACAAATGGAACGGGGCAGTTCATTCGGGATTATATGTTCCCGAAGAGCAAAGAGGATACGGTTTCAACAATCAGTGATCAGCTGGGTGCTTATCGTGAAATCAAAGAACGAGTGGAAGATCTTGAGAATAGAATTAACCTCTTGGATGAGATCAGCAGACGGAATCTGGCGCTTCAGACGACGAGGGCGGATAGAATTCATGTAGAGAAGATTTTGAAATACATTGATATTGAAAGTTTTAAAACAAAAATCGAGGCGAGAAATCAGGACCTGGCAGATATTAATGATAAGATTCGAGAGAAAGAAAAACATCGGACACGGAATAATGAAACGAAAAATCAGCTTACGAGTTCTCTTGTAGAAGTGGAAGCGGAGCTTAAATCCAGTGATTATGGACAGAAGGAAAAAGAATTAAAGACTTTACAGGAGACGATTAAGCTTCTTGCCCGCAACAGTGAGCAGTGGAGAGAGATTGTAAAAGGGCTGTCACGCTGGGAAGAAGACGAAGAGATCAGCGCTTATGTGAGTAATCCGGCTCTTCAGAAAATTGATGATATCAAAGCCGGAAATATTTCTGAAGAAGTCATTAAAAAGCTAAAGAAACAGTTGAGTGACGCACTGGATAGCATTAATGAGGAATTAGAGGATATTGGCACACGAATCAATCAGAATCGTATAGAGCTGAAAGAGAAAAAGGATATGGTAGAGGATTTAAAAAATGATCGGAAGCCATATCGAAAAGAATTAAAGAGAGCAAGACAGGAGTTGCAGAATCGTCTGAGTACGCAATATGGAAGAACGATTCATGTGGATATTTTTGCAGATCTTTTCGATATTACAGATGAGAAATGGAAAAATGCAATTGAAGGTCGTATGGGACGCATTAAGCACAGTCTTGTGACAGCACCGGAATATGCGCTTGATGCAGCGAAGGCTTTTCGCAAGCTTCAGTATCTTGGTGGTATTGATGAGGTGGATTTGTTAGACACGGCTGCAATTGTAAAGACCGAACCGAAGGTTCATGAGAATTCGATTTATGAGGCAGTGTCTGCCAAGGAGCCGTATGTTGACCAGTGTCTGCGTCGTTATCTTGGAAGAATTGCAAAATGTGAAACAGAGGAAGAACTGCGTGTCTCCGGAAATGGTGTGACAGCTGACTGCTATTCCTATAATAATTATATTTTCCGTCATTTGAAGAAAAATGATTATGAGAAATATGCCTGCATAGGGACAAAAGTATCTAAGGCGAAACTTCGGGAATTGGAAGATGAAGTTTATAATTTGGAGAAGGAAATTCTGCAGGATCAGCAGATTCAGCAAAGCCTGAAAGCAGCTACAGGATTTGAAAGATTGAATCAGAGTACGGAACAGATTTTACACTTGGCAGGAGCAAGTGAAGAATTACAGACATTTTACGAAAAACAAGATCAGTTGGAAAGAGAACTGAGAGAGTTACGTGAGGGAAGCAGAACTGCAGAACTGAATCAGCAAAAGACAGAATTGGAGACGAAGCTTCAGGAATTAGAGAAAACTTCCGAGCAACTTTTGAAAGAGATTCAAAATTATAGCAAGACACAGGGACAGGCTGAGCAGGATATTGTTAATTATCAGAACAGATTAGATTTTCTTATGCAGGGCTTTGTATTGAATGAGAAATTGCAGGAAGAAGTGAGAGAAGCATTACGGAATCAGTCGGAGCAGACTTACAGACGTAAGAAAAATAAAGAATCAGAAGAGCTGATGAAACGAGAAGAGGACGAACATGATCTTTTGACTCGTGCAAGGAATCAGTTCAATCAAGCATATCCATCTTACGGTCTGACAGGTGTGGAACATGAAAATGTTTCTTATGACCGAATTTTGAACCAGTGCAAACAGGATTTTGAGCCAAAATATAAAGACGAATTTCAAAAGCAATATGATCTGGTCTATCATACACTTCGAGAAAATGTTATTGCAACCATTCACGGAGAGATTAAAGCGGCATATCGGCATCGGAAAGAAATTAACCGGATGCTTGCAAAGATTAAATTTTCAGATAGTATTTATCAAATTGATATTTTACCGGCAGATAATGAGAATGGACAGTTTTATGAGATGCTAATGGCATCAGAGTTGGACAGTAAGGTGTTGGATGATGATGGTTTTGACGGACAGATTACATTAGGAGAAGATACATTTTATCAGAAGTATGAAAAGCAGATTCTTCTCCTGACAGAGAAGTTCATGCCTCCGAAAGATGAAGATGCCAAGTCTTTGAGTCAGCATCGTCAGCAGATGGAACAGTATGTGGATTATCGTAATTATCTGACGTTCAGTATGTATGAGCGTGTAGAAGATGAAAATGGAAATATTAAGAAAAATGCAGTGGATGACATGGCGGGACGTGATTCCGGAGGAGAAGGACAGAACCCGAAATATGTAGCTCTTCTGGCAGGATTTGCAATGCTTTATATGCAGCAGACAAATCGTGATTCGAAGATAAGACTGGTACTTCTTGATGAAGCATTTTCAAAGATGGACAAAGAGCGAAGCGAAGTATGTCTTCATTATGCAAGAGAGTTGGAATTGCAGTTGATCGTGTGCGTGCCGGATGAACGATTACAGTCACTGATCCGGAATGTAGACAGTGTGTACGGATTCAGAAGATATCAGAATCAGGTATCTATGATGCACATTGACAAAGGAAAATATCTGGATATGATTGAAGGATAAGTTTATCATAGCAATACTTATGGACACATTGTCTACATTTGTTTTGGATAAATGAATTGATAGTTGCTTAATTTGTATTTTTTATTTGATTTTGCAAGATATCAAAAGGGGCGGGACCGGTATCGAGAACGCACTTATGAAAACGTTTTTGTGTGAAAGCATTTCCCCAAGATTTGATTGCAAGTTTTTTCAATTCCAGAAATTCAACATATCCGATGTAGTATTTTAAATAGTTGCCCGGGTCAGCGACTATTAAATCAAAGATATCTTCGACAGTCCTTTCATTCGTGATTCCATAGGACCGGAAAAATGCGACTGTGTCGGTCAGAGTCCAGCCGTCATAGTGAATGCCCATATCGGCGAGGGCATAAAGCCCTAAAATGACGGAGGCATTGTGTTGAAGTAGTGTTGTCATGTCTTGATTTAGTGGAGAATAATAGTAACTGAGCATTTCGCAATAGGTAGCCCAGCCTTCTGTGTAGCCGCCGAAAGTAAAAAGATCACGGATTGGAGGATGGTTGGTAGCAGAATAATAAACCGTCTGATAAAGATGTCCGGGATAACCTTCGTGGGCCAGTGTAGTAAATAAAGTCAGATCATCAGAAATGTGTCCCTGGTTGATGTAGATGACGTTTTCCTCACTGTTATCAATTGGCGGAATCATATAGAAAGCCGGGCTTAAGTATTCTTCCATGGAATCTTGAACGTATTTTATTTCGAAAGAGACTTTCGGAGGTTCGGGAAATGAGGGGGTTATTTTTTCTTGTAAAGTATTTAAGATATCAATCGGATTGTCGGGAGTAAATTCAGTGCCGTGTCCCTTGAAGAGATCAGAAGAAGCTCCGGGATCTGTGCCTGATGTTATATCAGAGTTGGCATTGGAACCAGTGTGGTTTAATAGTTTTTGCATGGCAAGAAGATCGGATTGAATCTGATTCTGAGTAAGAGTTTGCAGTTGCGGAATTGATCTGGAAGATCCGGTCTGTTCTTTTATGGAGAGTGCGTAATAATTTTTTCCGTCAGGCAGATAGCATAGCCCTCGTTTATTTTTCCCGGAATTTCGGAGAGTCTGCAGCCCGTCGCTCAGAGTTCTATAGGCAGGCAGCACATAGTTTAAGACAGTGTCACGATTCCGTTTCTTATAATCTTCAGAAGTGTCTGAGGACAGATTTAAGGCATCTATTTTGGAATCAAAAGTAGAGTATAGATAATTATTTTCCATAGATGTAAAGGAATTACATTCTTCGATAATGGAATCAGCGGTGTAAGAAGCCATAAAAAGACCTGCTTTACTTTTTGCTTTTTCAAATGTAAGAATTGACTGGAAGTATTCCGGAACGGTGGTCAGCAGTTTCAGATATGTATCTACATCATCGGTATCATAAAAACGATATTCGGTCAGAAGAATTGGAAGCTGCGCTTGTGTTCCGGTGAGAGGTGTGAGTGGTTCTTCATAAAGAAGATATGGTCCCATTTCCAGAGAAGAGGAAAAAGAATATTCCAAGATATCATAAGTAAGCCGGTGATTGGCAGAAAGTCTGCTTCGCTTAAATTGGTGAAGAGAAGCCAAAGCATTTTCAAAAGAAGCACACATAAGAGCAGAATCAGTAGTAGCATTTCCACAGGAAATGACAGGCTCGTCAATGCCGAAAGCTTTTGGATTTTTTAATGTATAATGAAGTGAGAATGTATTTGAAGTAACCTCCTGTCGAAATAATTCATTCATATACTGCTCAAATTTTGCATTTACATTCGAAGAAGAATGCCAGTTAAAAAATAAGCCCAGCGTCAGCATAAGAAGCAGCACGCCCGGAATTACTATAGCTACTACAAGCTGTCTTTTTTTGAATGTGGACATACAAGAAATCCTTTCAGAGAACTTTCTATAATATTTATGAACAGAGTTAGAGAAAAATGTGTTATCATAACAAGTAAGGTTAAAATTGGGAGGTCAGAAATGCAATTAACACATTTTGATGAAAACGGAAAAGCAATTATGGTAGATGTTACGGATAAAAATGACACTGTTCGAGAGGCAACGGCGACAGGACGGATTTTGGTAAGCCAGGAGGTATACGATGCAATCGAGGAAGGGACTGTCGGAAAAGGGGATGTTCTTGGAGTAGCAACAACTGCAGGAATTATGGGAGCAAAGAGGACTTCTGAGTTGATTCCGATGTGCCACATCTTACCGATTACAAAATGCCGTGTGAATTTCGAGATGAAACCAAAGGAGTGTGCAATTGACTGTTACTGTACAGTGAAAGTGACAGGAAAGACCGGTGTAGAGATGGAAGCACTCACAGGCGTCAGTGTAGCACTTCTTACTGTGTATGATATGTGCAAGGCAATAGACAAATCTATGGAAATCGGAGAGATTTATCTTTGCCACAAGAGTGGAGGAAAAAGTGGAGAGATCCGGAATGAAAAAGTTGCCGGACAGAAGGCAAGAAAGATAAGCGTATGAGGATTTTAATGTATGAGAATTTTAATAAGAGGAGCAGGGGATCTGGCTACAGGAATTGCATATCGCTTGTTTAAGTGTGGATTTGAAATTGTTATGACTGAAACAGAAGTGCCGTTGACTGTGCGGCGGACAGTTGCATTTTCCAGAGCAGTTTATGAAGGCGAAGCAGAAGTCGAACAGGTTCGGGCAGAACGGATTGAAAGTCCGGATCAGATAAAAGAGATTTTGATGAAGCACTGCATACCGGTAATTGTTGATCCTAAGCTTGAACATCTTGAAAAATATCATGCAGATGTTGTTGTCGATGCAATATTGGCGAAGAGAAATCTTGGCACAACGATAAAAGATGCAGAACTTGTAATTGGGATCGGACCAGGATTTACAGCAGGAGAAGATTGTCATGTGGTAGTTGAGACGAAGAGAGGGCATAATCTTGGCAAGGTGATCCATAAAGGAAGTGCATTTCCAAATACTGGAATACCGGGAGAAGTTGGAGGATATTCTATCGAGAGAATTATTCGTGCATCGTCAGATGGACTTTATGAGCCTGTGGCTAAAATTGGAGAGTATGTGGAAAAAGATCAGATTATTGCTTACAGCGGTGGAAAACCCGTACGGGCATTGATGAGCGGTATTGTCCGGGGAATGCTGCAGCCGGGAGTGTGTGTGACTACCGGTATGAAATGTGGGGATATAGATGTAAGATGTGAAGAAGAATATTGTTACACTGTTTCAGATAAGGCCAGATCAATTGGCGGCGGTGTGTTGGAGGCTATTATAGAACACTGGAACGGAAATGACTGAAAAATATTGACAAAACAAATAAGATTGATATAATTATCCTATATATGAAAGAGATATAAGGGGATTTGTCTACCTGAGAAAAAAGGTGGAAAATCCCTGTTTTAATACGAACAAGTTTGATACAAAATTATCTATGGCAAGGTGAGAGATAGATGAAAATAGGGGCAGTTATTATTGCAACAGGAACGGATATTCCAAAAGAAGAGATAAAAAAACTTTTAAGATGTGAAAAGCCGAATTTGTTTGAGAGAATTGTACAGAACTATCATAGGGCAGGCATAAAAGATATTGTAGTAGTTGTATCTGAGCAGTATGAAGAGATTGAACAGACATTGCTGCATAAGGGAATTACATTTTTGAATTCGGAATTTGAACAGACCGGATATGCAGCGGCTGTGGGGATCCGTTATTTGAAACAGCAATGCGACAGCCTGATCATAAGTACGATCGAGTATCCATTTTTTCTTCCGGAGACGATTCGTAAGCTCACTTGCTACCAGGCAAATATTATAAAAATTGTTGGAAAATGTGAAAATCCAGGAGTAATGTCGGTGAATGCACAAGGAGCCGAAGAGTTTTGTATAAAAGTCGAAGAAACCGAGCTATGTCGTTTAGAGGACTTAGAATTAGAATGTGCGAAAATTGATGTAGAAGATGATGGTGTTCAAGTCAAGATACGTACTGCAGAAGAATACGAGGAACAGAGAAAGTATTTTGAAAAAGGACGGATCCGGGGAGATGTTAAAGTTCGTTTGTCAGTGAATCGATCATTTTTTGGACCGGGAACAGCAACATTGCTGACACAGATTGAACGGCTGGGTTCTGTGAGAGAGGCATGTGTAAGGACAGGAATGTCTTATAGTAAGGGGTGGAAGCTGATCCATCTGGCAGAAGAAGAGACTGGCTGGAAATTAGTGGAGCGTATGCCGGGAGGAAAAAACGGCGGACAAGCTTATGTGACAGAAAAAGGGAAGTATCTCCTTGAAAAATTTGCATGTTATGAAAAGCGGGTAGAAGAAGCTTCTCAGAAAATTTATAAAGATATTTTTTTGGATGACGAGTTATTTTGAAAAAATAGTCGAAGGGAAAAGATAAAATGAAATTGATGCGAACAGAAGATGCGGTGGGACAGATGCTGTGCCATGACATCACACAGATTATCAAAGGTGTTACAAAGGATGCAGTGTTTCGGAAAGGTCATATTATTACAGAAGAAGATATTCCGGTATTGTTAAGTGTGGGAAAGGATCACATTTATATTTGGGAGAATAATGAGAATATGCTTCATGAAAATGATGCTGCCAAAATTCTGTATGATATGTGTGCGAATGAGCATATGCGTCCGTCCGAGATTAAAGAAGGGAAAATTGAGCTGATTGCAGAGTGCGACGGGCTTTTGAAGGTAGACACAGAAAAGTTGAATGCTGTAAATGCACTTGGTGAGATGATGATTGCCTGTCGTCATGGAAATTTTCCGGTAAAAAAAGGTGATAAGATTGCAGGAACAAGAATCATTCCACTTATCATTGAAAAAGAAAAAATGGAGCAAGCAAAAAAAGTAGCCGGTGATAAGCCTGTCTTTGAGCTGATTCCATTTAAGAAGATGAAGGCGGCAATTGTAAATACCGGAAATGAAGTATTTTATGGAAGAATTAAAGATACATTTACGCCGGTAATCATAGAAAAATTGGAAGAGTATGGAGCCGAGGTTGTAGGTCATGTAGTAAGTGATGATAACCATGAACATATTACAGAGGAAATTCAGAAGTTTTTGGATGAGGGTGTTGATATGGTGCTCTGCACAGGTGGTATGAGTGTGGATCCAGATGACAGAACACCGCTTGCAATTAAGAATACAGGAGCGAAGATTGTAACTTATGGAGCGCCGGTGCTTCCGGGAGCAATGTTTTTACTTTCTTATTACGGAGAGGAAAAGCGTCCGGTTATTGGGCTTCCGGGGTGTGTTATGTATGCAAAACGTACGATTTTTGATCTTGTGCTGCCAAGAATTATGGCTGGAGAAGTATTAGAAAAATCAGATATTGACATATTGGGAGAAGGTGGACTTTGTCTGAATTGTCCAGTATGTACATTCCCGAATTGTGGATTTGGAAAGTAGGTGCCTGAGTGAAGGAATTTTATCAGAAAGTCGAAAATATGAATCCGAATTGCAGGAATATGTCTTTGACAGTGGTAGAAGGAGAAACATTTGGGGAAAAAGCTTTTGTGTCTGGCGATCAACTGGAATGGGTTTCGGAAGAAACAGGATTCTTTCGAAGTCATGAAAAAGATAGCGTGAGTATTCAAAAAAGTGGTATTTTGGAAATAAATGGCCAAAAAGTATTTTGTGAGATTTTAGGAAGACATAAGAAGTTGGTGCTCT
The DNA here is from genome assembly GCA_934307335.1 of uncultured Dorea sp. Classification (GTDB taxonomy): domain Bacteria; phylum Bacillota; class Clostridia; order Lachnospirales; family Lachnospiraceae; genus Dorea. The sequence continues at coordinate 14,430 of CAKRCL010000007.1, forward strand.
GCGGTGGTGGACATGTGTCTATCGAGATTATTCGTTTGGGGAAAATGATTGGATGTCATGTGACGGTATTAGAAGACCGGCCTAAATTCGCAGATCTTGCGAGAAAAGCAGGGGCAGATGTAGTTATTTGCGATACATTTGAACAGGGACTTTCTCAGATTGAGGGAGATCAGGATACATTTTTTGTAATTGTGACAAGAGGGCATGTCTATGATCAAAAATGTCTGGAGCAGATTGTGAGAAAACCACATGCTTATATTGGTATGATGGGAAGTAAACGCAGAGTGGCACAGGTGAAGAAAAGTGCATTGGAACATGGTGCAGATCCGAAAGTAATCGAAAATCTTCATTCGCCGATCGGACTGAATATCGGGGCGGAGACGCCGGAAGAGATTGCGATTTCTGTGCTCGCAGAGATTATAGAAGTGAAGAATAAAGAGAATCAAAGTTCGGTATATTCAGAAGAAATGCTAGACGAGATCTTGTATGGATCATCAGCAAAAAAAATACTGGCTACGATTATTGAACGAAAAGGAAGTGCGCCAAGAAAGATTGGAACAAAGATGCTGATTATGGAAGACGGACGATGTATAGATACCATAGGGGGCGGCTGTATTGAAGCATCCATTGTCAGTAAGGCACTATTAATATTGCGTGGATGTGCAAAAGCACCGCAGATCGTACATGTAGATATGACAGGAGCAGATGCCGAAGAAGAAGGTATGGTCTGTGGCGGTAAGGTAAAAGTGTTATTGGAGGAAGTTTAAGATTTTATGAAAGATCAGTACGCAAGAGTGATAGACTATATGAGAATTTCTATTACAGATCGATGTAATCTTAGATGTCGGTACTGTATGCCGGATGGAGTAGAACTGGTTCCGATGAAGAATATTCTTTCTTATGAGGAAATAGAAATGGTCTGTCAGGCGGCGGCGAAGGCAGGAATTCGTAAATTTAAAATCACAGGCGGAGAGCCGTTAGTGAGACTGGGCTGTCCGGAGTTGATTGGGAAGATTAAGAAGATTCCGGGTGTAGAGCAGGTGACATTGACGACGAATGGTGTGCTGTTATCAAAATATTTGCCGGAGCTGATCGCAAATGGACTGGATGCAGTGAATGTCAGTCTGGATACATTGGACCGTGAACGGTACAAGGCAATCACGGGGCGCGATGAATTGGAGGCTGTTCTTGAGAGCATCGATCAGGCGATAGAGGCCAAGATTCCGGTGAAGATCAATAGTGTGCTGCAAAAAGACATGAATGCAGATGAGTATCTTGCACTTGCCAGAATGTCTATAAAAAAGAAAATCGATGTCCGTTTTATCGAGATGATGCCGATTGGACTTGGGAAAAAATTTGATACTGTCTACAATGAAGATGTATTAAAAGAGTTGAAGAAGCAATATCCTGATATACGGGAAGATGAAGAGATACATGGAAATGGACCGGCGGTTTATGTGAAGCTTCCGGATGGTCAGGGAAGTGTAGGTTTTATCAGTGCACTTCATGGAAAATTCTGTCAGTATTGTAATAGAATTCGTATGACTGCGCAAGGATGCCTGAAACCATGTCTTTGCTATGGAAAAGGTGTGGAGCTGAAAGAAGTCTTTGACAGATTTCCGGAATTTCGGGATGATACAGTACAGAGGCATGAATTGCAGGAAGTATTATATCAGTCAATTGCCAAGGCAATTCAATTGAAGCCGGAAAGTCACAGATTTGAAGAGCCGGAAGAGATTACAGAAGATAAGAAAATGAGTCAAATTGGGGGATAAATCTATGGGAAAAATATTAGCAATTTGTATTAGTGAGAAAAAAGGAACTCAGAAAAAACCAATCGAGTCAGCAAGACTTGTGGAGGAATGGGGAATTGAAGGAGATGCGCATGTAGGAAAATGGCATCGACAAGTAAGTCTGCTATCTTTTGAGAAGATTGAAGCATTTCGTGAGAAAGGCGCAGAAGTAGATTTTGGAGCATTTGGAGAAAATCTGGTTGTCGAAGGTTTTGATCTTAGAACAATTCCGGTAGGAACAAAATTCCAGATTGGAGAAGCAATTCTGGAGCTTACACAGATCGGAAAGGAATGCCATAGCCATTGTGCGATCTATAAAGTAATGGGAGACTGTATTATGCCAAGAGAAGGTGTGTTTACAAGAGTCTTAAAAGGTGGAGATATTAAAGTCGGTGATGAGATCACAATGCTTCCATTAGAAAAAGATCGTCCGTTTACAGCAGCAGTTATTACTTTAAGTGATAAAGGTGCTGCAGGAGAGCGAGAGGATAAGAGTGGTCCATTGATTCAGGAGATGCTTATGAAGGAAGGATATGAAGTAATAGAGACATTACTTCTTCCTGACGGAGAGCAGCCTTTAAAGCATCAGCTTATGCGACTGGCAGACCAGAGGCAGGTCAATGTGATTTTTACAACTGGAGGAACCGGATTTGCAGAGCGAGATGTGACTCCAGAGGCAACACAAGCAGTCTGTGACCGTATGGCAATGGGAATCGCAGATGCAATTCGTCAGTATTCTCTTTCAATTACAGGAAGAGCGATGTTAAGCCGTGCAGTGTCTGGAATACGTAAGAAAACTTTAATCGTGAATCTGCCGGGAAGCCCGAAGGCAGTAAAAGAAAGTCTGGAATATGTACTTCCGCATCTTGGACATGGTCTTGGAATTTTGCGAGGAACAGACGGCGAATGTGGAAATGAAAAAGTAGACAAATAAACATTTTTACGCTATTATAATAGATAATAAATGGCGGTTGAAGAGAGCACATAGGATGGAAAATGCAGACCGCCATATTATTATAAAGTCGATTGCTTTTTGAAAACAAATCGTTTTAGAAAAGCAATCGAAATGCTAATCAATATGAAGGGAGAAAAGACATGAAAAAAAGAGTATTAGCAACATTACTTGCAATGTCCATGGTATTTGGACTTGCAGCGTGTGGAAGTAAGTCCGACAGCAGCAATGATAAAAAAGAGGAGACAAAGACAGAGGCAAAATCCGAGGGAGAAGATGCCGAGATTCAAGTATTTATTGCAGCAAGTTTGAGTAAAGTTATGGATGAGATTGCAACTGAATATAAAAAAGATCATCCAAATGTAACAATTACATTTAACGCAGATAGTTCAGGAACACTGCTTACACAGATTGAGGAAGGATATGAGTGTGATGTATTCTTTTCAGCAGCACAGAAACAGATGGATCAGTTGGAGCAGACGGACGGACTTGTAGTTGACGGAACACGTAAAAATGTAGTGAATAACCAGGTCGTAGTTGTATCACGTAAGGATAGCGGAACAAAAGTTACAGGACTTGAGAATTTAAAAGACGCATCCAGCATTGCTCTTGCAGGTGGAAGTGTACCGGTTGGTAAATATACAAGACAGGCTCTTGTGAATCTTGGAATTCTTGATAAGGTAGACGATGTTTCTACTATTTCTACAGAGACAGTATCTGACAAACTTGGCGGAGTAGAGATCAGCGAGCAGGATAATGTAAGTAAAGTGTTAGCGGCAGTTGTAGAAGGTTCTTGTGAAGTAGGTACAACATATTATTCTGATACATATGGATATGAGGATGAACTGGATATCCTTCAGACAGTAAGTTATGATCTTACAGGAAATGTTATTTATCCAATTGCTCAGGTGAAGAATGATGAAGCAAGTGATGCACAGGTGAAAGCAGCAAAAGATTTCATTGATTTTGTGACATCTGATAAAGCAAAGACAATTTTCCAGAAATATTACTTTGATACAGATGTAGAGTAAATATCAGCTGGGAGTCAATCCCCCAGCTGATATAGCCTCCGGCAGGATTGCAGAGGTGCGCAGTAGAAGTATGTCATGCAATTGCATGACGCGCACCTCGCAGCAAGAATGCCGAGGCATTCTTGAATTCTAAATAGTAATCCCTTACTAATTCAATATAAAGAAAAGTCCCCTTTCCGCCTCAAAACGGGTTGGGGACATCTTCATGTTATTATGCTAGAATAATAACTGTACAGTAATTAATGAGAATGTAAAATATACGAGCAAGTATAAGATATGTATGAGTATGTGCATGAGGAGGCAGATAGATGAATACACTTGGAGCGATTATTGAAAATCTGGATTGGAGTCCGCTTTTTATTTCTTTGAAAACGGGAGTAGTGGCAACTTTTATTTCATTTTTTCTTGGAATATATGCAGCAAGAAAAGTTGTAAAGACGACACCGGGGAAAAAAGCGATTATTGATGGTATATTGACTTTACCGATGGTTCTGCCACCGACAGTTGCGGGTTTTTTCTTACTTTTAATTTTCAGTAGAAGAAGACCTTTTGGAATTTTTTTGTATGAAACATTTGACATCAAAGTTGTGCAATCATGGCTGGGATGTATTATTGCAGCGACGGTGATCGCATTTCCGTTGATGTACCGGAATGCGAGAGCAGCATTTGAACAACTGGATGTAAATCTGATCTATGCAGGGCGAACACTTGGCATGTCTGATGTTGCGATTTTCTGGAAGGTAGTGGTTCCAAGTGCAGGACCGGGAATTGCCTCCGGAACAATTCTGACATTTGCGAGAGCGCTTGGGGAATACGGTGCAACTTCTATGCTTGCAGGAAATATTCCGGGAAAGACTGGAACGATTTCCCAGAAAATTGCTATGGTCATTCAGGATGGAGATTATGCAACGGCCGGAGTGTGGGTGGCAATAGTTATGATGATTGCATTTGTTGTTATATTTGCAATGAATCTTTTATCAGGGAAGAAGATGAAAAATATTAAGCGCTGGTAGAACCAGTGTATTTGTGGAAGGGTAGCAGATGGGAATTAAAATAGATATTAAGAAAAAATTGGGCGAGTTTTGTCTGGATGTACATTTTCAGACAGAATCAAAAAGAATTGGAATTCTTGGAGCTTCCGGTTGTGGAAAAAGTATGACATTAAAAAGCATCGCGGGGATTGAGACACCAGATTCGGGAATCATTCAGATGGCTGACAAGGTATTATTTGATTCAACGGATAAAGTGAATCTGAAACCGCAGAAGAGAAATGTAGGATATCTTTTTCAAAATTACGCATTGTTTCCGACAATGACCGTGGAAAAAAATATTGCTTCCGGCCTAAAAGGAAGTCGAGAAGAAAAGCGGAAAAAAGTGCAGCAGATGATTGAAAAATTTGCATTGACAGGATTAGAAAACAGACTTCCGGGACAGCTTTCCGGCGGACAGCAACAACGAGTGGCACTGGCGCGGATCATGGCATATGAGCCAGATGTGATTCTTTTAGACGAACCATTTTCTGCATTAGATGTATTTTTAAAAGACCGGCTTCAGCAGGAATTGATAGAGATGTTGAAAGATTATGAAGGGATTGTTATCATGGTCTCACATAGTCGAGATGAGATTTATCGTTTCAGTGAAGAATTGCTGATCATGGATCAGGGTGCACCGGTTATCTATGGACGTACAAATGAAATCTTTGCGGATCCAATGTATAAAGAAGCTGCAAAGCTGACCGGATGTAAGAACTTTTCCAGAATTGAACGTGTGGATGGACATATGGCAAGACTGTTGGATTGGGGAATCACGTTGCAGGTAGAAAAAGAGATTGATGAGCAGGCAGAGTGGTTTGGATATCGTGCACATGATTTTGTGCCTGTCTGGGGAGAATGTAAAAAGAATTGTTTGAAAGTAAACGTAGAAAGTGAAGCAGAACTTCCTTTTGAAAGAAATTATTATCTTTATCCGGAAGGAGAGGAAAATCGGGACAAGCAGACCATTTGCTGGTTTCTGCAAAGAGATAGGATCATAGAAGTTCAGGAAAATGGAATGCCGGATTATCTGGAGCTGGAACAAGAACATATGATGTTTTTGCGGGATAGACAAAAGGAAATATAATGATAAAAAAGAGCTGATAATCAGGCAATAATCAGGATTTCACATCTGTAGTTGCGTTACTTGTTCTATTATGATAAATTTAGAATAAGAAGGTTTATAAAGGCAAAAAAAGAGGAGGAAAAATATGAAGAAAATGAAGAGAGTGTTAGTATTCGTATTAGCGCTGGTGATGTGCATGGGACTGACTGGATGTAAAAAGGATTTTGATGCGGCGGGGTATACAAAAGCAGTGTTAGATGCCAATTATCATGCTAAGTACGACAAGTATGCAGATTTTCGCGGCATTTCAGAAAGTGATGCTAAAAAAGAAATAACGGATAGCATGAAAGCTCAGATGGAGAGTGCATTTTCAGGAATTGATGTCAGTGATGAGATGTTGGCGAAGTACATAGAAGCTGCTGATAAAGCATATGATCTGGCAGATTTCACAGTGAAAGAGGCGAAGAAACAGGATGATGGAAGTTATGTCGTAACGGTAGCAATAAAGCCTACAAATATATTTGAAAATTCATCTAATTATGTGGACGAAATTGCAACAGAGTACATGGATAAGGGACAAGATCCGACACAGCCGGATGTTCTGGTAGATATTCTGGTAGAGAGTCTTAACCGCGCAATTCAGGCAAATACATATGGAGATGAGACAACATTGGAAGTTCATGTGACGGAAGATAAAGATGGAGCATATGGAATTGAAGATTCCGAGATGGAGATAATCGAGTCTACCATGTTCCCGGGAGAATAAAAAGACTTGACATGCCAGACTCGAGTGTGCTACGATTTTTACGTTGGCATATTCTATATTTATTATAGAAGAGGTGCAAATGTTCAGCAGAAACTGATTGAAAATGAAAACTGCTGAGTGTTTAAAAATGAGATAGGAAATGCGTAGAAAAAGAGAGTACGCCTGGAAAGATTCTACAGAGAAATCCTGAAGAAGCTGAGAAGGATGGGTCAGAACAAGCGGAATATGGCTTTGGAGCAGTGAGTGTGAATATTTAACAGGTTATATCGGACTTTAATCTGTAGATTTAGCACTTGATGGGATTCGCCCATTATAGCGAAAGAGTGTGAAAAGCACTCGGTGAGGTTCTGATCTGTGAGGACAGAACGAAAAGAAGTGGTAACGCGGAATATCCCGTCTTCTCATATAGAGAAGGCGGGTTTTTATTTCATAAGAAAGACCTTGTTACATTAATATATTAAAACAATTGTTTAAAAGGTCTTTCCTATGAAATAAACGCTCCGCGCGGATCGCGTTGCGGCGGATAAGAAGTATATCGCATACTGCGACCCGCTGCAGGCGAAGAATCTCGCAAGCGAGATTCTTTTTATAATTATAAATAAAGGAGAGAAGAACATGTGTGACAAATGTAATAAAGGAAAATATTATATTACGACAGCAATTGCCTATGCATCAGGCAAACCGCATATCGGTAATACTTACGAAATTGTTCTTGCAGATGCAATTGCAAGATATAAAAGAAGTCAGGGATACGATGTGTTTTTTCAGACAGGAACTGATGAGCATGGGCAGAAGATTGAGTTGAAAGCAGATGAAGCCGGAATCACACCGAAGCAGTTTGTTGATAATGCGGCTGCTGAGATTAAGAAAATCTGGGATCTCATGAATACTTCTTATGACAAATTTATTCGTACGACAGATGATGATCATGAGACGCAGGTAAAGAAAATTTTTAAGAAACTGTATGATCAAGGAGACATTTACAAAGGTGCTTACGAAGGTATGTATTGTACGCCGTGTGAGTCTTTCTGGACGGAGTCTCAGCTGGTAGACGGAAAATGTCCGGATTGTGGCCGTGAGTGTAAGCCGGCGAAGGAAGAAGCATATTTCTTTAAGATGAGTAAATATGCCGACCGCCTGATTGAGCATATTAATACACATCCGGAGTTCATTCAGCCGGTGTCTCGTAAGAATGAGATGATGAATAACTTCCTGCTTCCGGGACTTCAGGATCTGTGCGTTTCCAGAACTTCATTTAAGTGGGGAATTCCGGTAGACTTTGATCCGAAGCATGTTATATATGTGTGGCTTGATGCACTTACAAACTACATTACCGGAATTGGATATGATTGTGACGGTAATAGTACAGAGCAGTTTAAGAAGAACTGGCCGGCAGATTTACATTTGATCGGAAAAGATATTATTCGTTTCCATACCATTTACTGGCCGATCTTCTTGATGGCACTGGACCTTCCACTTCCAAAGCAGGTGTTTGGACATCCGTGGTTATTGCAGGGCGATGGTAAGATGAGTAAATCAAAAGGAAATGTACTTTATGCAGATGAGTTGGTAGATTTCTTTGGAGTAGATGCAGTACGTTATTTTGTACTTCATGAGATGCCATTTGAAAATGACGGAGTCATTTCCTGGGAACTTATGGTAGAGCGTATGAACTCTGATTTGGCTAATACACTTGGAAACTTGGTTAACAGAACCATTTCTATGACGAATAAGTACTTTGGAGGAACAGTAACAGATAAAGGAATTGCTGATACAGAAGAAGAAAATGCTGTTGATGCAGATCTTAAAGCAGTGACAGAAGATACTCCGAAGAAAGTTGAAGCAAAAATGAATGAGCTGCGTGTGGCAGATGCAATTACAGAGATTTTCGTACTGTTCAAACGCTGCAACAAATACATCGACGAGACAATGCCGTGGGCACTTGCAAAAGAAGAGGCTAAGAAAGACCGTCTTGAGACAGTGCTGTACAATCTGATCGAGAGTATCAAAACAGGCGCAAGACTTCTGGAGTCCTTTATGCCAGAAACATCTGAAAAGATTCTCACACAGCTTGGTGATGGAAAAGTAACAGAGAAGCCAGAGATTCTTTTTGCAAGATTAGATGTAAATGAAGTGATGAAAAAAGTAGAAGAACTTCACCCACAGATGACAGTAGAAGAAAATGCTGAGGAAGAAAAAGCAGATGAAGAAGTAATCGATATCGAGGCAAAACCGGAGATAACATTTGATGATTTTGGAAAAATGCAGTTCCAGGTAGGTGAGATTATCGCATGCGAGGCTGTTCCAAAATCAAAGAAACTACTTTGCTCACAAGTGAAAATCGGAAGCCAGGTAAAACAGATAGTGTCAGGAATCCGTAAGCATTACACACCAGAAGAGATGGTTGGAAAGAAAGTTATGGTACTTGTGAATTTAAAACCGGCAAAACTTGCAGGAGTGCTTTCAGAAGGCATGCTTTTGTGTGCAGAAGATGCAGAAGGCAATCTGGCATTGATGACACCGGAAAAAGCAATGCCGGCTGGAGCAGAGATATGTTAAAACAGATGTTCACTTAATTGAATGTACAATTTCATACAATTCAAAAAGGGACAGGTTAGAAAACGCTGAAGAAGCGGAAAAAGGCAGTTTGAATAATTACACAATTTAATTGGGGACGGGGTTTTTTTCAAAAAACCCCGTCCCCAAAGGAGGAAACATGAGTAAGATTAGAATTGGTATTGTAGGTTATGGTAACATTGGTCGTGGTGTTCTGCAGGCAATTAAAAGAAATGAGGATATGGAGTTGGCTGCGGTATTTACAAGAAGAGATCCAGCTTCTGTCAAAATAGCAACAGAGGGTGTTAAAGTGGTACACATGGATGATATGTTATCTATGAAGGATGACATAGATGTGATGGTTCTTTGTGGTGGTTCTGCAACGGATCTTCCGGTTATGGGACCGCAGATTGCTGCAAACTTTAATACCATCGACAGTTTTGACACACATGCTAAGATTCCGGAATATTTTGCAAATGTAGATAAAGCTGCAAAAGAGGGAAATAATATCAGCATTATTTCTGTCGGCTGGGATCCGGGAATGTTTTCACTCAATCGTTTGTATGCGGAGTCTATTCTTGTGCAGGGAAGCACGTATACATTCTGGGGCAAGGGTGTAAGCCAGGGACATTCCGATGCGATTCGCCGTATTCCGGGAGTGAAGAATGCAATTCAGTATACAGTTCCTGTTGAGGAGGCTGTTGAACAGGTAAGAAGTGGAAGTGAACCAAAGCTGACTACAAGAGATAAGCATACACGCGAGTGTTATGTAGTAGCTGAGGATGGTGCAGACAAAGCAGAGATTGAAAATGCGATTAAGACGATGCCGAATTATTTTGACGAATACAATACAACCGTTCACTTCATTTCTGAGGAAGAACTTGAGAGAGACCATAGCAAGATGCCTCATGGTGGATTTGTAATTCGCACAGGTGAGACCGGAGAAGAAGGAAACAAGCACGTTATTGAGTACTCATTGAAATTAGATTCTAATCCAGAGTTTACAGCAAGTGTGCTGATTGCTTATGCAAGAGCGGCTTATCGTTTGAATCAGAAAGGCGAGAGCGGAGCAAGAAGTGTATTTGATATTGCACCTGCTATGTTATCTATGAAGACACCAGAACAGTTAAGAAAAGAGATTCTGTAATATGATTATCGATACACATGGCCACTATGATGACGAGCAATTCGATGCGGATCGGGAAATGTTGCTCACAAATCTGCAAGACCGTGGACTGACAGCAATTGTGACTGTTGGAGCTTCGATGCGTACCAGTGAAAATGCGTTGAAACTGGCGCAACAGTATCCGAATGTTTATGCTGCTGTTGGAGTCCATCCGGATGAAGTGGGTGAGCTAAATGATGCGGCGCTGGCGCGGCTGGAAGAAATGTGTCAGAATCCGAAGGTTGTTGCGGTTGGTGAGATTGGACTTGATTATCACTGGGATGTAGAACCGAGAGAGATTCAGCAAAAATGGTTCATACGCCAACTTGATCTTGCGAGAAAGGTCGGACTTCCGGTAAATATTCATAGTCGCGATGCTCCCGAAGATACATTTCAGATTATAAAGGAGCATGCATCGGACTTGAAAGGAATTATCCACTGTTTTTCCGGGTCAAAAGAACTGGCAGCAGAATATGTAAAGCTGGGATATTACATTGGAGTTGGTGGAGTTGTCACTTTTAAAAATGGAAAGAAATTAAAAAGTGTTGTTGAAGCAATTCCACTTACATCAATCGTATTAGAGACAGATTGCCCATATCTGGCACCAGAACCGTACCGTGGCAAGCGAAATGAATCTGCATATATCCAGTATGTAGCAGAAGAGATTGCCAGGCTAAAAGGAATTTCTGTAGAGGAAGTTCTTGAGCAGACAGAAGAAAATGCAAAGCGGGTATATCAGATGTGAGGTGACTCCCGCTGTGATAGTTTGTGAGAAGCAAACTAGTTAAAAATTTGTAAAATTTTATGTCGAAAAACTTCACACAATATTAATATCATTTTTTATCGACATAGTGTATAATATCTTTAATGGAAATAGTGCCGGTACATGGAGAGAATAACTTCCAGTACCGGCACTTGAGCCTAATGAACATAATATTGAGTGTTCATCGGGTTTATGGTTTGATGGGAATGAAGGAGAAGTAAAAGGGAATTATGAGCGGACCAACACTTGGAAATCCACAAAATACAATCGAAATATTGCAAAAATATCATTTTAATTTTCAGAAGAAATTCGGACAGAATTTTCTGATCGATACGCATGTACTTGAGAAGATCATCAGTGCAGCCGGAATTACAAAAGATGACATGGTCTTGGAGATTGGACCGGGAATCGGAACGATGACCCAATATCTGGCAGAGGCAGCAGGCAAAGTAGCGGCTGTTGAGATTGATAAGAATCTGATCCCGATTTTGGAGGATACACTTAGTGCGTATGATAATGTCATGGTGATCAATGACGATGTGTTAAAAGTAGATATTCGCGCTCTTGTGGAGAAGGAGAATGGTGGGCGTCCGGTGAAAGTGGTCGCGAATCTTCCATATTATATTACAACTCCTATCATTATGGGCTTATTTGAGGGAAATGTACCAGTTGAGAGTATTACAGTCATGGTACAGAAAGAAGTCGCAGACCGTATGCAGACCGGTCCGGGAAATAAAGATTACGGCGCATTATCACTGGCTGTCCAGTATTATGCAGATCCGTATATTGTGGCCAATGTCCCGCCGAATTGTTTTATGCCGAGACCAAAGGTAGGTTCCGCAGTCATCCGTCTTACGAGACATGCAGTTCCGCCGGTGGAAGTAAAGGATGAGAGATGGATGTTCGATATTATTCGTGCATCTTTTAATCAGAGAAGAAAGACATTGGCAAATGGATTGTCTAATTCAGACAAGATTGATTTGCCGAAAGAGATGATTACAGAAGCAATTGCAAAGCTTGGAAAGGGAGAAAGTGTGCGTGGAGAATCATTGTCACTGGAAGAGTTTGCCGCGCTTAGCAATGATCTGTGGGAAAAGAAAGGGAGATGATTTATGGTAGGAAAGACAGCAAATAAAAGTGTAGACCGTGCATTGTTCGAAATTACACCAGAGATTCAACATTTTGCAGAACTTTGCGAGAAGAATAATGCCATTGATAAAGATTTGTATACAAAGTATGAAGTAAAAAGAGGGCTCAGAGACCTGAATGGAAAAGGTGTACTGGCAGGTCTTACGAATATTTCAGATGTGTGTGCGAAAAAGCTTGTGAATGGTGAGGAAGTACCATGTGCCGGCAATCTTTATTACCGAGGTTATAATATCAAAGATTTGGTTAATGGCTTCCTGAAGGAAGATCATTTTGGATTTGAAGAGATTGCTTACTTGCTTTTATTTGGTGCGCTTCCGAATGTTTCCGAGCTGGAGATGTTCCATGAGACACTGGTGGAGAGAAGAACACTTCCGCCGAATTTTGTGCGAGATGTTATTATGAAAGCTCCAAGCGGTGATATGATGAACAGTCTGTCCAGAGAAATCTTAAACCTGTATTCTTATGATGATAAGGCGGATGACACAACGATTTCAAATGTATTAAGACAGTGTCTGAATTTGATCAGTCAGTTCCCAATGATGATGGTCTATAGCTATCATGCATATAATTATCGAAGAGGAGAAGATCTTTATATTTATGCACCGCAGCCGAATTTGTCAACGGCTGAGAATATTCTGATGATGCTGCGCGAAGATAAAAAATATACAAAATTAGAAGCAAAGATTCTGGATATGGCACTTGTGCTTCATATGGATCACGGCGGTGGTAATAACTCTACATTTACAACACACGTTGTTACATCTTCCGGAACAGACACTTATTCAACGATGTCAGCAGCTATGGCTTCTTTGAAAGGACCAAAGCATGGAGGCGCGAATATCAAGGTTACCCAGATGTTTGCAGATATGAAGGAAAAAGTATCTGATTGGACAGATGAAGATGCAATACATCAGTATTTGGTAGATCTTCTGGATAAGAAAGCATTTGACCAGAAAGGATTGATTTACGGAATGGGACATGCGATTTATTCTGTGTCCGATCCGCGTGCAGAGATTTTCAAGCAATTTGTTGAGCAGTTAGCAAAAGAAAAGGGGCGCGAAGAGGAATATGCCTTGTATGCGATGGTTGAACGTATGGCTCCGCAGGTAATCGGGGAAAAACGCAAGATTTACAAAGGTGTTAATGCAAATGTAGATTTTTACAGCGGCCTTGTATATAGCATGCTGGATCTTCCGCCATCATTATATACTCCGATTTTTGCAGCAGCTCGTATTGTAGGCTGGAGTGCGCACAGACTGGAAGAGTTGAAGAATGTTGACAAAATTATCAGACCGGCGTACAAACCACTGGCTCCATATCGTGATTATGTGAATATGGAAGACAGATAGACAAACAATAGATAGACAACAACAGATAGTGCAATAATAACAGTATCAGGAAAATAAATAAAAACCCCGTGGCAATCCTAAAGCTTTCGGGGTTTTGTTATGTTCTGATTCTTAGAATTAAGAGCATATAGTTTGAGGAACCGATTCTTGGCGGTTCATGTAAGCGACAAGAATGTCGAAGAATTCACCGGCAGTTGGACGGACTTGCAATGGCCAGAGCGAGTAGGATTGGAGTTTGTCATAACCATTTTCCCAACAAACGCGGATTACAGTGCGAATATCTCTTTCGACACTTCCAGTTGTTGTTTTATATTTTTTCGCAATTTCAGGATATAGCTGTTTGCTGATAGCAAGCAAATATTCTTCATCCTCCAAGCATAATTCAATGCCATAATTTAAATAACGATATCCTCGATATGTCGCACCTACTCCAAGGGTACGGATTACATAATCAATGTCATTCATGCGCATTATGACGCCCCTTTCTGCAATAAAATGTTGTGAAATCTGAATAAGTTTTCTGTATTTTATCAAAATTATTTCAATATAGAGTGATTATATTTACTGTTATAATATCTTAGACAATTTTCGACAGTAATTTCTGTTGGAAATATTCATCATTTCTTAAGAAAATCCCATTCAATGTCTTAAAATTTACTTGTTAATCTTGTATAGTAGAGATGAGGTGAAAAAAATGGCAAAAATATTGGTATGTGATGATGATAAAGAAATTGTAGAGGCGATCGAGATATATCTGACCCAGGACGGGCATCAGGTTCTGGAAGCTTACGATGGAATCGAGGCAGTGGAGATCTTGAAAAAAGAAAGTGTAGATCTTCTGATCATGGATATCATGATGCCGAGAATGGACGGAATCCGGGCAACTTTAAAGATCCGCGAGGAACACAATATCCCGATTATTATTTTGTCTGCAAAATCGGAAGATGCGGATAAGATATTGGGACTTAATATCGGAGCTGATGATTATATTACAAAACCATTCAATCCGTTGGAACTGGTGGCCAGAGTGAAATCTCATCTGCGCAGATATATGCAGCTTGGAAGCACGGCTGTGAAAGAGAATGAAGCTGTCTATACGGTAGGTGGGCTGTCGATTAATGACGATTTAAAAGAAGTTACAGTAGATGGAGAGACTGTGAAACTGACGCCAATTGAATATAATATTTTACTGTTATTGGTCAAGAATCAAGGCAAAGTATTTTCTATAGATCAGATTTATGAAAATATCTGGAATGAAAATGCAGTTGGTGTTGATAATACAGTGGCAGTACATATTCGCCATATTCGAGAGAAGATTGAAATCAATCCAAAGGAGCCGCGTTATTTAAAAGTGGTCTGGGGCGTCGGATATAAAATTGAAAAGCAGTAAAAGCAGGTCAGTGTATGACCTGTAAGAAAAAAGCTAACAGAAGGGAGACGTTATGGAAAAGATATGGCATAAGAAAAAAAAGACCAGAATTTTGTTGATCATAATTGCAAATATTATGGTTATTTCGATGATGCTTGGTGTTATGAGTATCATGTCTTACGCAGAACTTTTCGATGACCTTATAACAGGAAAACTTACGCGGAGCTATGAAGATTCCTATGACTTTGATACAGAGCTTATGAACAGTGCGTATCAAGTGATGTCCGGCATTGACAGTGAGCAGATGTTTGAGACAGATGGAAAGATTGACGAGGATAAGCTGGTCGATATTCAGGTATATAACAATAGTGAGACGATCAGTGGCCAGAATGAAAGCGGTCTTTCATATCGATTGGGAGATTTGTTGAATTGGTATCAGGAATTGATCTACAGTGAGAGTACCAGTTATGTCGGAGATACAGATTCAGCAGAATTAGAAGGCGACGACGCAGAAGATCTGAAGGCTCCGATCGTTTGTAAATTATCAGATGGAAGTTATCATTACTATAGCCAGGATGATTTTAATGAAAAGGTATTAAATGGTGAATTAAAATTTGTAATGACAGATGGAATTGGTGCGGAGACATCGGAGCAGATCTTAGATGAGCTGGAAAATGTGGATATATCAGATAGAAATGAAATGACGGAAGATGAAAAGAATTTTCGGGGAATCGAAGATGCAGAGGGAACTATGCTCTATGTAGATTGCTGGAAATATGACGGAGTG
Organism: uncultured Dorea sp.; assembly: GCA_934307335.1. Lineage (GTDB taxonomy): Bacteria > Bacillota > Clostridia > Lachnospirales > Lachnospiraceae > Dorea. The sequence continues at coordinate 30,207 of CAKRCL010000007.1, forward strand.
TTATTCCGTGAGGAGGCGGCTCCACTGGAAGCAGAAAATCTCTTGCAGATAGTTAACGAGAATTCCAACTGGAATGGCAGGCTCAATGAAGCTTATAATATGCTGGAAAGCTGTATTTATCAGATTGGAGACCGCTATGCAAATTATGAGAGCCTGACAGAGCAGTATAAAGAAGGAGATAGTAATTTTTTCTATTATTATTTAGATTTAAAGAGTGGAAAAGTCGTCACAAATCGGGAGGAGCTTGGGCAGGAAAATAATATTAATGATGTTGCTAAAAGTGTTCGTAAGATGGGGAAATATGTCATAATAAAATCAAAACTGTCAGAGTTTGAAACGAATATTCAGGAAGCAGACGCAGAACTATGGCAGGCACAGACGGTTTATCTGAGTAATGCAGATAAAGGAGAGTTTGTGTTTATGACAGGTGTGGATACAAAGTATCCTGTAAAAGACAGTTATTATAAAAATGCACATTTTTATGAAAAATACAGTCCATTTGTCCGTGGAATCAGTGCGGGGATAATTTTGGCATTTTTAATATTTCTTGCCAGTGTAGTATGGCTTGTTGTGATCGCAGGTCGAACAGAAAGAGATGGAGAACTGCATCTATATAAATTTGACAGATGTAAGACAGAAATCGGAGCTGCAGCAGTTATATTTGCATGGTTTGTACCGTCACTATTGACTGTGCTTTTCATGGGAACTACGGGAATTATCTCCCAGAAAACATATGCAGTAGGAAATGGTATTCTTTCTTACGAAACATTTCTTGGAGTGATTGGACTCGGAGGACTTGCAGTCTATACATGTAATATGTTTCTCGTCGGTATTTTGAGTCTGGCCAGAAGAATAAAAGCAGGAATTGCATGGAAAAACAGTTTTCTGTACAGTGTCATAGAGTTTGTGAAATTATTGATTCGAAATGCCAGATACATAGCAAAAATAATTGTTTTATATCTTGCTTATGTGGCAGTACATTGGGTGGTGTATTTGGCATCAGGCTGGCCGCGTGCATTTTGGTCATTCGTGATTTTCATTGTGCAGACAGCAGGATTTGTAATCCTGGTCAATTGGGCAATCGGACGACAGAAAATAAAAGAAGGTATCCAAAAAATCAGTGAAGGAGAGTTGGATTACAAGATTGATCTCGAAGATATACATGGAGAACAACGCAAGATTGCAGAACAAGTCAATTCTATCGGAAGCGGACTTGATGCGGCAGTTGAGAAGAATATGAAGAGTGAGCGGTTAAAGACAGATCTGATTACAAATGTATCTCACGATATCAAGACGCCGCTGACTTCCATTATTAATTATGTAAATCTCTTGAAACAAGAAAAATTTGATGATCCGAAGATTCAAAGATATATTGAAGTCCTGGAAGAAAAATCTCAGAGACTGAAGACTTTGACAGAAGATGTTGTAGAGGCATCAAAAGTCAGCTCAGGTAATATTTCTCTCGAGTTTATGAATATCAATATGATAGAACTCATCCAGCAGACGAGCGGAGAATTTGAAGAAAAATTCCAGGCCAGAAATCTGACACAAATCATGAATTTCCCGGAAGAAGATGCGATTGTTCGTGTAGACGGAAGAAGAATGTGGCGCGTGCTTGCAAATATTTATAATAATGCTGCAAAATATGCTATGGAAGGAACCCGCATCTATGCAGATTTAAAAACCGAAAGAAATAAAGTTATATTCAGTTTGAAAAATATTTCAGAACAGCCATTGAATATTTCATCCGCAGAAGAACTGACTGAGCGATTCATTCGCGGAGACTTGTCAAGAAGTACCGAAGGAAGTGGACTGGGATTGTCGATTGCGAAGACATTGACCACAATGATGGGTGGAACATTTGATCTGTATCTGGACGGAGATCTGTTCAAAGTAGTAATTATATTTAGTAAAGTTAGTTGATAAATTTTAAGTTTGGGGCGTAGCGTTTTGTCAAAACATTACGTCCCAAACTTAATTTTACCAAGCCCTAAATTGACTTTTATCCGTACCCCTAGTACAATATTACTACTATGAATGAATTAAAAAATGTATTAGAACAAAATTTAAATGACAATTTTATATCGGCAACTCTGAGTAATCCCAGGGATAGTAAACTGGCGTCTAAGGTGAAAGTGCGTCCGGTGATCATGAAGAATACGAGAGTGTATCAGATTGAGATATTTCGCGGGAATCAGGCATTTCATGAAAATATGGAAGCGCCTCAGGCATGTGATAAACTTCTGGAAGTAATGGAGAATATGAAGCAGATGCAGCTTGTGACAGCAGATGCAGCTTTTACGGTACTGGTGAGTAAGAAAGGAAAGGTTACGATTAAGAAGAAACAGCAAAAAGCTGTGATGCGAAAGCTGGATTTGAATCACAACCGGAAAAAACAGTATATCTTAAAGGAAGGTGTTCCGGTTCCGTTTTTGCAGGATCTGGGAGTCATGACGGAGGAAGGAAAGGTCGTTCATGCAAGATTCGACAAATTCCGGCAGATCAATCGTTTCCTGGAATTTATTGAGGATATTCTGCCACAGCTGGATTCGGGGCGAGAGCTTACGATTTTAGATTTTGGATGTGGAAAATCTTACCTGACATTTGCGATGTATTATTACCTTCACGAGTTGAAGTCTTACGATATCCGAATTATTGGTCTGGATTTAAAGACGGATGTGATCCGCAAATGTAATGAGCTTGCGAAGAAGTATCAATATGACAAGTTGACATTTCTTGAAGGAAATATCGCAGATTATACAGGCGCAGAAGAAGTTGATATGGTAGTGACGCTTCATGCCTGTGATACGGCTACTGATTTTGCATTGGCAAAAGCAGTTGGATGGAATGCGAAAGTGATTCTCTCGGTGCCGTGTTGTCAGCATGAACTGAATCGTCAGATGAAAAATGATGTACTTTCACCGGTTATGAATTATGGACTTTTGAAGGAACGTATGGCGGCGCTTGTGACAGACGGACTTCGTGCGGAGTATCTGAAGAGGGAGGGATACGATGTACAGGTTCTGGAATTTATTGATATGGAACATACGCCGAAGAATATTCTACTGCGTGCGGTAAGAACCGGACACAGAGCACAGAACGAAGAGAGTATCCGGGCATGTGAAGAATTTCTTCATGTGGCGCCGACACTGGGGAGACTGCTTGAAATAAAAGGGGAGCTATAAATGAAATGGAAAAATCGAGTGATTCACGCCGGAGTATTGATTCTGGTATTTTTGCTGGCTGTAATCACATTTGGATATTTTACAAATAAAAAAAATAATAATATGACGACGGATATGGGGGCGGCAACACGTCCCCAGGTTGCATTTTCATATAATGGGTATTCGTTAAATGATTTGCCGGGCTATAAGCATGCAATGGATATGACCGGTGTACGTGATTCTATTACACCGGTTGTAAATGGACAGCTCCAGCTTATGCTTCATGCATATGAAAATGTAATCAGCAGTCTGGAGTACAAGGTCTATTCAATAGATGGGCAGGATAAGCTTCTTGAGAAGACTGTAAAAGCACCGGGAGAGAATGTGGCGTTGGAAATCGGAAGTGCAGATGGTGAAAATATTCTGGCTGGCGAGAGGATGTTGGAAATTGTTCTCCACTTAGAGAGTGCACATGATATGTACTATTATACAAGAATTGTGGATGGAACGAAGCTCAATGCAGCGCAGGAATTAGACTATGTCCAGAGTTTTCATGAAAATGCACTTGCAAAAGCAGAAGGTGTCGGAATTGGAACAGCGATCGAACCAAGTGATGAGGGAGATAATACAACGCTTTGGCATGTGACAATTCATTCTGATTATACGCATGTGACGTGGGGGGATCTTGCGCCTAAGGTAGATGGAAGTGAGCGTTGGACGATCAAAGAGCTGAATGGAACGTATATGTCAGTAGAACTGCAGTACCGAGTACATTGTACTGGTGAGGAAAATGAAGAAGATGAATATCAAGTAAGAGAATTCTTCCGTGTGCGGTATATTTCCGGAAGTCAGAAGGCATATTTGCTTGACTATGATCGTACAATGGATCAGGTTTTTGATGCAACTAAAAAAGTTCTCAATGAAAAGGGCGTACTTCTTGGAATTACAGATACCGATCCGGTTTATAAAGTAAATAAAGACGGAACAATTGTATCATTTGTTCAGGCAGGAGAGCTTTGGAATTACAATCGAGACAAAGACGAAGTCTCACTTGTGTTCAGTTTTGCGGATGCGGAGAACACAGACGTCCGCAATATGTTGGGTGAGCATGAGATTAAGATTTTAAATGTTGATGAAAAAGGAAATACGACATTTGCCGTATGCGGTTATATGAATCGCGGAAGCCATGAAGGTGAGACTGGAGCAGCGATTTATTACTATAATATTGAACAGAATTCGGTAGAAGAAAAATTGTTTGTATCCAGCGACAAGGCATATGACCGGGCGCAAGAAGAAATTGGGGGACTGGTTTATTATAATGTGGCGAATGAATGTCTGTATACCATTGCTGACGGCGTTCTATATAAGATGGATATGAATAAAGGAACAAAAAAAGAACTTGCTACAGGGCTTGATCAGGACCGCTATGTTGCAAGTGAGGATGGACATCTGGTGGCATTTGAAAATGAAGATCCATCAAAAGCAACATCTGTCACAGTTATGAACCTGGCTGCGGACAAGAAATATGAAGTGACTTGTGAAAAAGAAGAGTGCATCAAACCGTTAGGTTTTATGGATGAGGATTTTGTCTATGGTATTGCAAAGACAGAAGAAGTTGGAACTACATTGTCAGGAGCGCAGGTCATTCCAATGTATAAAGTAGAGATCACCAGTGGAAAAGATAAGGTGATTAAAACTTATGAACAGTCCGGAATTTATGTGTTAAGTACAGAATTTGACGATAACATGATCACACTGAATCGTGCAGTGAGAGAAGGAGACAGTTACGCCGCAACAGCACAGGATTATATTACAAGTAATGAGGAAGAAAAAGAAAGTAATATTTATGCGCAGACTTATACAACAGATCTAAAGGAAACACAAGTCCGATTAACCTATGAGGACGGAGTTTCTGATAAAGAACCGAAGCTTTTAAAACCAAAGCAGGTAGTACTTGAAAATATTTCACAGGTCAAATTAGAACGTAAAAAAGATGAAAATGCATTTTATGTGTATGGACTTGGAAAACTTCAGGGCATTTTTGACGCTGCGGGAAAAGCAATTCAAAAGGCAGATGCTTGCGGCGGTGTGGTTGTCGATGCCGATCAGCATTATATCTGGGAGCGCGGTAACCGGGATCTGAAATATACGATCGATAGTGAAGATGAAAATACAGAGCAGCTACGACAGGCACTGGCAGGAGGTAAAACGGCAGTCGATGCGCTGACAGATGTTTATGGAAAGGTTCTGGATTTAAGCGGAGCTACGATTGATGAATTATTATATGTTGTTAATCAAGGACGGCCGGTCGTGGCAGTTATAGATGCACAGACGACATTGTTGGTTGTCGGATATAGTGACGGAGTTGTGACGTGTGAAGACATCGGAAGCGGGGCAAGAAGCAGCCGATCAGAGAGCGATTTTACAAATGTCAGTGTGTATCTGGCAGGAAAATAAAAATTATAAACAAACGATGTGGATGGATCATAACAGATAAATCCGGAAATAAGAAAACCCTGGCAGATTGTCAGGGTTTTTAATAATTAGTTTATTGAGCAAATAATGTCTTTGCGTATTTCTTTAATGCAAAGTAAAGTACCATTCCGAGTACTGCACAGGAAATGATCTCGCCAATACCAACAGTGCACATCATAAATGGAATTGGAAGTGCAACTCCATATCCGTAGCGCAGAACAAACGGTACGATAATAATGTTAGATACAATTGGTGGGATTGGAGCAAAGTAAGGGCTCTTCTCGCGAAGTTTCCAAGTAAAGAATGCGCCAATCAGTGTGGCAATACTTCCAAAGATGATATCCGGAAGGATTGCGCCTCCGAGAATGTTGCCTACAAGGCAGCCGATAAATAATCCTGGAATAGCTGCTGGTGTGAAAACCGGAAGAATCGTCAGGGCTTCGGAAATACGAACCTGAACCTCTCCGAATGAAAATGGCGCAAATACATAGGTAAGCACCACGTAGATGGCTGCGATCATGGCAGCCTGTGTCATGAAATTGATGTTTCTGTTCTTCATTTTTTAATCTCCTTTAGTTTTGTTTTACGTGTGGAAGGTCACGAACACACGATTCATTTTACGCCGGAAATCGGCGAAACCCTTGTAAGACCTTGGTTTTTTAGGGTTTTGTAACGGGTGATAGTATAGCATGGAAGTTCTGAAAAATCAAGGAAAGTACCAAAAAAGTACAAAATGGGAAAAGAGGTGGCAACAGTCAAAGAGGATTGCAGGATATAGGGAGGTAGGATATTATGATTATAAAAGAAAAAGAGTTGGTAATATAGGATGGAGGTGATAAAAAGTGGAAGAAAAAGAAATATCTCCAACCAGTAAATTTATTGGTGGAGGATTTAGAAGAAAATTTCCAAAGTGTGAGACATGCAAATGGTTTGACGAAAGGCAATACAAAGATTATATTTGTGCCGCTTTTCCAGAAGGGATTCCTTTTGAGAACTTATATGGGGAAGACGAGGAGATATGCAAAGGGAAATATAAGTATGAAGAGAAACGACGTTATGATAGGTGGAAGATTAGAGAATATAACATAATAAAGAAAGTAAAAGTATATTTGATGATAGCAATGTGGACTATCGTATTTTACGCGAAACAGCATATTTATATTACAGGTGCCCTCATAGCAATCACAATTAGGTCTGTATGGGGAGCAGTCAGCGAAAAAAGAATGTTTTGGCTGATATGTTCGGTAGCAATGGTGGTTATTATTGCTATTATTAGGTGTGGGTATAGAAAAATAGATGAATTTGCATCTCCTGGAGTAAAAGCGCGACATTTGCGGGAAAGAATACATACAAGAAATCAATTAGAAAAATTCATACTAGATAAATATGATGTAGATAAGTAATTATGCACCTTTTTATGGGGAGCTTGCAACGGGTAGGGCAATACTGGGGTGCACTGGGCCACGCGTGAAAAAGTTGGAAAAAGTACAGGTCAAAGGGTTGTGAAGAGACTAAGAAATACTAAGGTAAATAACTGGTGTGTGTGCGACATCGCACAATTTTATTATCAGAAATGTAAGTAGATTAAGGTATGTAATACTATACAAACTTCTGAAAATAAAAGATGCCAGGTTGAAGGAAAAAGAGGAATATGCTAGACTTCAGACAGGGAAACCAAAGCCAGGCGGCTACCCTTCTTTTACGGAGGGATAAAACACCCTCCTTAACGAAAGAAAGGAGGGCGATGCGATGGTTACATATTCTGATTTGATTCAGTTTTGTATATTCATTGTTGCGCTTGTAGGTCTTTGTTATGAGATTTTCAAGGGCAAACGAAAATAGCCGCCACTACCGCGAATAGTGACGGCTATTGTACAATAGCTTAACATTATAACTGAGGTAGCCACTTGCGGTTTCCCTCTTTGTATCTTAAATATAGCATATCTGGCATCAGGACGCAAGAGCATCAATGAAATTGCTGATACTTTCGCTCTGAATCCGTTCTGAAGTACAAAATGGGAAAAGAGAACTGATACCCCTTTTTGGTAAAAATGTGCACTTGCAGGTATAGCTACTATACCTGATATACTGGCAATATCCGTAAAAATGTACTTTGAGGGATAAAAAGAACATAATGCACGAAAAAGGGGAAATAGATGAGAAAACGTCCCTTCAAAGTATGTGTAAAAAGCTGACTGCAGTGCAACGATAAGATCCTGGGACAACATGAAAAAGAATTGGAGGAAAGAAAATGCCGATAGGCAAAAAAGATAATGTTAAATCCATAATAAACACCTCCTTCCTGTTTCCAGTATAGAGGCGGTAACAAATAAAGCATATCATAAATATATTTTGCATTCTATTAAGTGCCTAGGATTTGCTAAAATTTGTGGAAAATTTTTAATGAAAAAATTTGTAAAAAAATGAAAAAAAGTGCTTGCATTTTTTGAATGGCTATTATATAATAACACTTGTCGTTGAGAGATGCGACAATGAAAATTTAAGATGCGCGATTAGCTCAGTTGGTAGAGCACCTGACTCTTAATCAGGGTGTCCAGGGTTCGAACCCCTGATCGCGCACTACCAAATCACTGTTTTTAGAGGCTTAGAGCTCTGGGGACGGTGATTTTTTTGTGCCTGAAAATAGGGGCTTTAGGGGGGATAAAACGGAAATCACTAGGGAAAGCAAGGGTGAAGTGCCTTTGTCGCAGATTCTGTCGCGAGCTCGTCGCGAGAAAATAAACAGTCCAAGTGTAGTAAGAGAAGTTTGCATAGAAGAGTAGTGGAATGTACGGTTTGGAAAGTACTTTTCACTGCTCTTTTTGCGTTTTATAAAAGTATATTATTTTTTTGATGTAAGAAAGGTGGTGATTAGATATGTACATCAAAATCTATAACGAAAATCTGTTAATTCTTTTAGAGCAGATAAATATGTTGTGTGGAGAGTTAAGTCTGCAGAAAAGTCTGTTGACAGAAAGGACGGTGAATAATATGCATATTACAGTAAGTAAGGAACGGGATTTGAAAATGTTGAGACAGGTAAATCCTTATATGTCGGAATATAAGATTCCAAGAGAGATATTAGACCATATGGAAGATATTCTGGATAAAAAGAATTTGGGGGAAAAGGGATATATAGCAGTTATCCTGAATCCAATAAGAGACGATAATGTGGATATCTTGGATGAGCTGAATTTAAATACTAATGAGATTGAAGTACCAGATAATAATTTCTTCTATATCGTGATTAAGGGGAAGAAGCACCCAATGAAGAAAGACAAGAGATGGTACAGTTGTGACATTATCTTACCAGGAAACAGTGGAAAGATTTATGTGATTTATTGTATGTATGAAGAACGATTAAGAGAGTTGGGAGTGATTTAATATACGGAAGTACTTTTAAGCTGGAAAAAACAGGCTTATGAGGAGGTATTAAAAAAGTATCATATTTGTGAAGTGGAACGGGCATGATGTAGGCTTTTGTCTGCATCATGCTCTTTGAAAATATAGAAGCAGAAAGTAATAAATAAAAGGAGAAATTACCATATATTGGAAGTTTATAAGGAATAAATCCATGGAAGTTCCGCCGTATACACTTCCAGTGAAATTCAATATAATTGTCAGAAAGGAGGGGACATGAGAGGAGAGACGATAGATATGGATTTAAGCAATATAAGATGTGAATATCTTAATGGTGCTTACAATGATTTTGCCAATTTATTAGGTATTGATGCAGTACTGAAAATTCATTCCGCTTACCGAGGTCAGCAGATTACTTTTCCTGTGGAACTATTCAGTAAAGAGTTCATAGCCCTGCAGATAGTAAATGAGTATGACGGTTATAATGTCAAGCAACTTGCTACAAAGTTTGGATATAGTGAGAAATGGATAAGGAAAATATTGAAAGACCATATAGATAAAGAGGAAAGTAAATAAAACAAAGGAGAAAGAAGAGATGAAAAGATTTAAGAAAATAATAGTATGTATGCTGTTAGTTCTAATGGTTGGCTGTATGTCAACGGGATGTGGAAAGAAAGTTCCGACCCAGAAAGATGTTGAAAAGGCATATGATAAATTGCAAAAGGGTAAAATTAGTGAGACACAATACTATGAGATCATGGATGCTTACATAAATGATGAACCGCTTAAGTCAGGGGGATTTTTCTCTTTTGTAGGTGACATAGTGATTATCGGTTGTGTAGGCGTTGGTGTGGTTGTTGTAGTAAAGAAGATAAAGGAAAAGAAGTAGAAAATGATTACGTTAATTACAAAAATATTAGCTGTTATTGCAGTTGTAATAGGATTTAGAATAAGTGCCAAACATTGGGACGGACAGCAGTTAATTACCTTAATTGCAAATGGTTTTGTTATTTCTTATGCATTATTAGTTCCTGTAGGAATTATTGTAATTATACTTCGTGGCTTGACCAGTGTAATCGGATTTATAGCAGTTGTAGGTGGTATTCTTGCAGTAGCTTATTTGTTATGGAAGAAGTTCACGAACTAAAGGAGGCAGTAGTATGCTAGTTAAAGAGATAATTGAAGGGTATAATGAAAGTGTTTCTTTTACAAATCAAGTAGGAACTTTTACGATTTCGCCAGAAAGAGTGAAATATACATTATTACGGAACAAGTATTATCAGATAGCGAAAGAAGTATATGACCAATATGTAAGTGACTGGGCACATTATCAACACTGTAATGCATTTAGACATCTTGCAGACAGAAAACTGCAAAAAGTTCTTGTAGAAAAGATGGAAGAAGTTAAAAATGATTTGATTAGCGTTGGAATATTTGATGTTGATACACCAAGTCTTATGGAGTACGCTGACCAGTCAGGATATTTTGCAGAATATCAAATGGCATATGATGCTTTTGAACAGAGAGTAGAACAGATAAATGGTAATCTTCAATATGAAAAAGCGAAAAGAGAGTATCGGAAAGAAAATAGGGCTCGTTGGGTAGGTGGAACTTTTAGCAGTCGTTCCAATTATATTGATGATTATATGCATCAGGCAGAATTGGGTATGCGTAATATGGCAGAAGGAGCAGGACACACACTCGTTAATGCGGTTGGTAATGCTGTCAGTACGTCAAATGCGAATAGACAATTGAATGACCTGTTTAGAAACCAGAGTGTCAGAGACCTGTTAAATAATGGTGTACTGAATGCTGTTTGGAATCTACATTTTGTTTTGATGGATTTTCTTTTGGATAAATTAAATATATGTACATGGGATTTTCCGGGAACTGAGGAAAAAGAAAAAGCTGAAAGAATGCTTGGAAATGTTAATAGTACGGTACTTTCAGACGAAGAACGTAAAGGAATAATGAAAGAAGCGTTTGAACTGAATCCATATTCTGAGCAGTTGTACAAAGCAATGTTTGATTATTATCCAGAAGATGTGGACAATATTACGGAGTTAGCAGAGTATTTTGGTTGTGATATTGAAAGTGAGAAGGAAAAGAAAGCTTATGAATTTCTCATGGAGAATATAGGGACAACGGAAGAAGAAGCTAAATCCGCAAAAGAAAATCTGTTAGAATATTATAAGAAAATTGGTATCACAGATTATGAAAATCTCCCATCATATCAGCATATTAACAGTGTGCTAGATAAGTTTGACTTAGAATATCGCACAGTTGATGGTGTTGTATTTGATACGAGAGATGATGCGGATCTTGCAAAGGCAGAATTGACTGATATTCAGGAATTTATGAGTACGATTCAAAAGCCTACAAAAGAAGATACGTTAAAGTATGAAGAAGAGTTAAAACAGAAACGTACAGAGTTTGAAGAACGTTTCCAATCAAAGCTGAAAGATAAATATCTTACGGTTATTGACAAGTATTTAATAGACTTTGACAAACTGTTTTGTACTATTTCTTTATTTAAGAAAGGGACAAGGAAAGAGGCTGGACAGGCAAAAGCAGTTAATTTCTTAAAGAAACATGATACATCAACAAAAGAAAAGCGAGAAGAAGCTTTACAGTTGTTGAGGGAATACCTGCCGGAAATTGGTATAACAGAAGCGGAAGCTACAGATGCAATGGAATATTTGAAGAAAAAAGAACACGAAGAATATTACGGTAAAGAATCTTCAATTTCAAAGATTACAAAAGGTTTAGGCAGTTTGTTTAAAAAGTAATATTTTATGTGTAAGTATAAGCCCAACGTTCACAGGAGCGTTGGGCTTTTTCTAGGAGGAAACGTATGCAGTATTATTTGTTGGGAATAGCAATCGGAATTGTATTGCTGAATGTACTATATATAAATATCACGGTGTGGGAGGTGCAGAAGTGAGCGAAAAGGAGTTAAAACAGGTACTTGCAGGTATCACGATAGTCACAACTATGCTTAAGTTGGTGATTCAACACAGAGGACAGGTGCAGAAAGGGAAGAAAGATGTATAAGAGACAGGTATGTGAATATTTAAAACCACATGCAAAAAAGGTGTATGAACTTGTAGATACAGACGGTGACTACATGGGGTTAAGAACAATACACCCATTATTTGCAGGTCAGAGATTCAGTGGTAAATGGGAATTCAGAAACTTTGTGTTTCCAGAAGAGAAGTGATAGTTCGGGGCGTTAGCTTGTCTAACGCCCCAACATATTAACTTTCAGGGAAGAATATTTTAACAAGTCTTTTGAAAGACTCTCTTAAAGATATATCTGTTTGGGATATTAACGCTTCTACCTTACTGCGTTGAATTTCGGTGAGTTTATAAGTAGTACTACCATCGAAACACTTACTCACATCTAAAAATAGGCAAAAAAAAACAGACATATCATTTTGAGATATGACCATTTTTTGGTGCTCACGTGGATTATCAATACAATCAGGGTGAAGCAAGTGATGAATAATGAAATAAGCATATTGTCCATTGTCGGTAAGATTTGAATTAGGGTACTTGGAGAGTGCTTCGGTAAGGTATTTGTCAGGATATCTAGATCTTAAAAGAATACCGAATAAATATGTGGTAAATAAGCGTAAGTGTTCACTTGTAAAGTAGCATGTTGGACAATTTAATTTTAAATATTCGATAGTATGGGCTACAGTACGTTCTCTCCATTTGGCTACAGTTTGGTAGTCTGAGTGCTTATAAGTATCTTCAGGTTGAAAAATTGAATTTAATGCACATACATATTCGTTTTTCTCGTCAGGGATAACGAGTTCGATTACTTCAAGAACTTTTACCCTAAGTTTTTGAATGTTAGGTGTCAGATATCGACATTCCATTTGTTTTTCATTGGTCATAAATGTACCTCCTTTACGGTGCTGTATAATTAGTTGTTCGGAGTTCCATTTTTAAAAAAACAAATTGTCGGAATACGATTAAGAAGAGCGGTGATATTATCAAGTCATGGAAAACGTTTCCCATAGAAACTACAAGGGGATAAGTCAATACGCGTAGATTTTGAAGCTTGAAAAAACAGTATATGAATAATAGGAGGAAAAAATCTATGAAAGAAATAAATAACTGCTCTTATGCTTATGCAGTAGGAAAACTCGAGGAACGCTGGAGGACGCTGTTGGAGGAAGAAATAGACAATTGTGTACCAATGACCTTTATGGTTTGTACTGCAGTAGCAGGAATGGTATCAGAGTTTAGGGGAGAAGAAAGTGTAAAAGTAATATTATCAGAAAGAGATAGCGATCGTACCGAGGAAAGTTTGGTAGCCAATGCAACGCTATTATTCGCAAGAACAGGGGGATGTATATCATGCAGAAAGTTTAAAATAAATTCGAAAGAAACATCAGATGGTGGTACATATTTGATGGACAGCATTCCTGTAATGCAAGAGCTTCAAACGGAAAGAGGGTATTATACACATCATAAAACTATTATTGTTGTGTATAAAGAATGGATAGACATAGCGACTAGAGAAAGCTATGAATTTCAGGGAATAGAACCTGAACCAAAAATGGAAGGACCACTTCCGACAGTTTGGTTGGAAATAAAACCTGGGGTATCTTGGTTTAAGTACAAGGAAAGTGCCTTAATAGCGGTTCGCGCTTATAGAGATGTGAGCGGTTATAAGAGTAGGGAGGCATATAATCAATTGATAAGATGGGGAGACGAAAGGATGATAGACATTCTGGATTCTGAGATTGAAAGTTTTAAAAGACATGCAGAGGAAAGAGGTTTATATAAGGATGCACCAGAGGAGTTTTATAGGCAAATAGGCTTGATACTTGTAGCTCTGAAGATTGTGCGAAAAGTGTATGGAATACATACAAAAAAGAAAGAATTGGAAAGTTTTATTTTTGAAAATGTTACGGTAGCATGGCATACGAAAGTAGTAGATCAATGTTATGAATATCCCTATGAAGATTCAGAAGAAGGAGACTTGTTTTAATGGATTACACCGTAACAATACAAGAAGAGACTGAAAAGGTTACTCAAGCCGTAGTACATAAGTCCGTAGAAATCACAGACGGGCAGTACGGTCATTACATCTACAAAAAAGATGAAATGATATATATCCCATGCGGAGGCGCAGTCTATGTAAAGAATGCTATTACGGAAGTGGAAACCTGTAAGCAGTATTTAACACTGTATTTCGACAGTGGAGATGGGAAGAGGAGGACAATTCTCTTCCCAAGAGAAGACTTGGTGGAAAATAAGATAGTGTCATTGACTGCATATGGAGTACAGGTGTCAAAAAAGACTGCAGATTATCTTATAAAGTCCATAGAGAATCAAGAGGTAAACGTTAAGCACTTATTATGTCATGCGAAATTAGGTATGGCTGAGTGGAATGGTGAGAAGATATTTAAAGGCGCGAAAGGCGTTGGTATTGACAGTAAGTACACGGGGAAGCTAAGAGTTTCCCCGAAAGGTACTTATGCAAACTATAAGAAGATGTTAAAGCAAGATGTCATAGGACATACACCAATGGAGTTTTTATTGTCAGCGTCTATCAGTGGATTGTTGGTGGATTATCTGAAAGAAAGTATCAGTGTAGAAAATATTATGGTGCATATGATTGGAGAATCTTCTACAGGAAAAACTACAGGAGCACTTCTGGCAGTGTCCTGTGGGAGCGCACCAGACTTTCTTGGAAATAACTTTGTATTTTCTTTTCAGGATACGCTAAATTCCTTAATGCGTCTGATACCGAATTCTTATCCGACGTTGATAGACGAAGGAAGTCTTCTTACAGACCGAGATATGACACAGACGTTATACAGTCTTAGCAGTGGCACAGAAAAGAGAAGACTTTCAGGAGGCATGGAAGTAAATGAATCTTCACGTTTCCGTACAGCATTATTTCTCACGTCAGAAAAGAGTATTCTGGCACAGTGCAATATGAATACAGGACTGTTGACAAGAAACTTTGAATTTCAGAATGTGACGTGGACAAGCAGTGCAGAATCAGCCGACAGGATAAAGTCTGTTGTTACAGAAAATTACGGTCATATCATTCCGAGGGTGGCAAAGTGGTTACTGGCACAGGACAGGCAGAAGTTGGTAGAAAAGATTGTACAGGAGACAAATGCAGTCATAAAAAGGGCGAGAGAAGCAAAGACCTATAATAATTTGACGGAAAGAACTGCAAAGCAGTCTGCACTGATACTGGTAGCAGTGGACATTGTGAATGAGGTATTGAAGTTAAAGCTGAATAAAGAAGCGATAGGAGACTTTATGGAAGAGCATTCCCTTGTGAATAGTGTGGAACAAGTCTCCATAGGAAAAAGGGCAATGGAATGGCTGTTACAATTTATATCTAAGAATTATACACAGTTTCTTTCTAAGGACAGTCCAAAAGAGATTAGTAACTGCCGTGGTAAGTTGGAAAATATGCAGACAGTTCTGCTAAATACGGATGAAGAATCGGGTATGCGGTTAAAAGTTACTGAAAGTGAGTTTATGAAGATTTTAAAAGAGGGACATTTCAGTGAGAAAGCAACTGTACTAAAAGAGTGGAAAGAAATGGGATATCTGAAAGCGCAATCGGACAGATACATAAGCAGAATCAAAATTGTAGGTGACATACAGGTAAAAGGTTACATTATACAATTACCAGTCCCATCTAACAAAATAGGCGGAGATGGTGTAAAAGATTATGAAGAAGTTCTGGAAGAGAGAAGAAAAAGGATAAATAAGCCCAGACAAGTAATAAAAGATGAATACGTTGAGGATGATTTTTTCTCAATTGATGACGATGATAATTTAGATTTTCCAGAAGACTGGAAGTAAGAAAGGATGATGCAATGTGAAGAAAAGAATTAATGGAAGTATTAGACCTAGACCAAATGCAGAAGATGTCCAGTATTATGATATTACACTGGAATTAGGAACTGACCCTGCTACAGGTAAAAGGAAAAGAATGTATTTTAAGGTGAATACAACAGACAGGGAAGAAGCAGAAAATGAGCTCATGATAAAGAAAGCAGAGTACTTACAGGAAAAACTTCTTGAACCATCTAAAGAGACCGTAACAGAATTTATGGAAAGGTTTTTGGAAGATACAAGAAGAAATCTTAGTCCAGCTACGACAAGAGATTACAGACAAACGATTGAGAGATACATAGAACCACTATTTGGTCATATGAAGATTCAGGAACTAACAAGGGCAAAGGTTCAACAGGTCTATAACAGCCTGAGAAAAAAGTCTAACAGAAGTGATAATCCATTAAGCGCATCTACGATTAAACATATTCACCGTGTACTTAAATGTGCTTTAAATGTAGCGGTTGACGAAGGTATTATAAAGGAGAATCCAGTGAGAAAGATTAAAATAGGCAAAGATATATGTTCAGACCATTTGGAAGTTTATACAGTAGAAGAAATCAGAGCACTTGAAAAAGCAGTAAGAGGAACGGATATGGAGTTACCAGTAGCACTATTGTTTGATTGTGTTATGAGAAGGGGAGAACTGTTGGGATTGAGTTACAGTGACATAGATTTTGATAAGAAAGAAGTAACGATACAACATGCTTGGACAGAGACAGAAACGAATGAACCTGTACTGAAAGACTGTAAAACAGAAAGTTCTTATAGAAAGCTGATTGTAAGTGACCATACAATGGAACTTCTCCGCAGACAAAGAACGATATATCTGAGAAACAGAATGAAATATGGGGAAGATTTCTGTAATAGTAATCGTGTTATCTGTAAAGAGAATGGAGAACCGTACCGTCCAAAGAGCTTTACAAGGAAATGGGCTAAGACACTGAAAAAGTATGGATTGAGACATATCAAATTACATGGAACAAGACATAGTGCAATCTCACTACTGTTATCAGAAGGTGTACCAATTCAGATAGCACAGCAAAGAGCAGGACATCAAGACCCTAAAATTACTCTAAGCGTATATTCTCATGTCTCAAAAGACAAGGAATCATTAGTAGCAGATATGCTAGAAGATGTATTGTTTTCAGCAGTGGGAGAGTAAGCAGACAGGTAAATATCTTATGCTTTTGCGTTTGTGAGACTAAGAATTCCGAAATCCCGTGTGCCCCGTTGGGAAAAAGGAGAAATAGCAAATGACAATTTGCAATATCCTTTTGAGGGGGCACGGGAATTCGTGAATTCGTGCGAACAAGGAAGCAAAGCTTGAAAAAGCTTTGCTGAGAGTTTATTGTTATTTAGTAGAAGTTATGTTTGCTATAAGAAGTACGTCGCGAAATTAGTCGCGAACTGAAACGCCCTTATGGAGCATAGAAGAAAAAAGAAATTTAGTTGAAAACAGATAATACATAGTTATCTCCAATGCGATATATGGCAAAGTGGAAGTGAATTGTAGAAGGAACTGACAAGTCGCAGAAGTGACGTCTTTTTATGTCTCTTAATCAGGGTGTCCAGGGTTCGAACCCCTGATCGCGCACTACCAAATCACTGTTTTTAGAGGCTTAGAGCTCTGGGGACGGTGATTTTTTTGTGCCTGAAAATAGGGGCTTTAGGGGGGATAAAACGGAAATCACTAGGGAAAGCAAGGGTGAAGTGCCTTTGTCGCAGATTCTGTCGCGAGCTCGTCGCGAGAAAATAAACAGTCCAAGAAAGCTGTAGATTCTTGATCTGTTAAGATTTGCCAGAATGATGGATTTGATGATTTGTCATTGATAATCGTTGTATTATTCGCTACAATTATTATATCAGCTGGGAGATGACTCCCACCTCTATAGGTGGTGAGAAACAAGCTGGTATCAGTGGTGGGAGTCAATCTCCCAGCTGATATAGCCTCCGGCAGGGCGCACATTGTCCGGTGGACAATGGTTTTGCGCCGACCGAAACGGAGTGTAGACTTGCAGAGGTGCGCAGTAGAAGTATGTCATGCAATTGCATGACGCGCACCTCGCAGCAAGAATGCCGAGGCATTCTTGAAATAAAATAATAGGATGATATTATCCGTGATGGGGCAAATGTTTTGCAGATTGGAGACCAGATATGAGTAGAAAAAAGAATAGAAAAAAGAATTTTGTTAAGCAAATAGCAGTTGTAAACAAAACCCCTGTGAAACAGGAGGAACAGATGGTACAGCTGGATTTAGGACCGCGAAGAAGTGTTGCATTCATCGGTTCGGAATGCTATCCATTTGTTAAGACTGGCGGATTGGGAGATGTTATGTCTGCGCTTCCAAAGACTCTGGCGAAGTTAAATCTGGATGTTAAGGTAATTCTTCCAAGATATAAATGTATTCCTCAGAAGTTTCAAGAAAAGATGGAGTACAGAGGTTCTTTCTATATGGATCTTTGTTCTGATGGGAAACAGTATTATGTAGGAATCATGGAATATCAGAAAGATGGAGTTGTCTATGATTTTATCGACAATGACGAGTTCTTTTCCTGGGGCAATCCGTATACGAACCTCATAGATGATATTCCGAAGTTCTGTTATTTTGCGAAGGCATCGCTTGCCGCACTTAATTATCTGGACTGGACACCTGACATCGTACATTGTCATGACTGGCAGGCAGCTTTAGTACCGCTTTATTTAAGAACCTGTTTTCAGAATACGAATGTTGGACGGGCAAATGCAGTACTTACGATACATAATCTGAGATTCCAGGGAATATATGACAGGAAAATGATTCAATACTGGTCAGGTCTTCCGGATTATGTATTCAATAAAGACTGTATGATTCAGAACTGGCTGGATGCCAATATGCTAAAGGGCGGTATCGCTTACTGTAACAAAATTACGACAGTTAGCAATACTTATGCGGGCGAGATTCAGACGGAAGAGTACGGCGAAGGTCTTGCGGCACATTTAAGATATCATAATAATAAAATCAGAGGAATTGTGAATGGGATTGATACAGATAACTGGAATCCTGCAACAGATAAACTGTTAACAGCTAATTATGATGTTGAGTCAGCAGTAGAAAATAAAAAGATAAACAAGAAAGCACTCCAGGAATCTTTGGGACTGGAAGTTGATGACCATAAGATGGTGATCGGACTTATTTCACGTCTTACCAACCAAAAAGGTCTGGATCTTGTAAATACTGTAATTCCGGGGATTATGGATGGGAATACACAGGTGGTGGTTCTTGGCACCGGTGATGCCTGGTATGAAAATACATTCCGTTATTATGAATATAAATATAAAGGCAGTTTCTGTGCATACATTGATTACAATGAAAATGTCGCTCACGGTATTTATTCAGGCTGTGATGCAATCCTGGTTCCGTCAAGATTTGAACCATGCGGGCTTACACAGCTGATAGCTATGAGATATGGTACAATTCCGATTGTCAGAGAAACAGGAGGACTAAAAGATACCGTTTCCCCTTATAACATGTACGATAATACAGGGAACGGTTTTACATTTGACCGGTATGAAAGCGGACTTCTTTACGATGCCATTAACAGGGCAAAGACGCTCTATTTTGAGAGCAGAAAGTATTGGGATGATATGGTGATCCGGGATATGAATAAAGATGTTTCCTGGGAAAAGAGTGCAAAACAATACAAAGATTTGTATGTAGAGCTGACACCGAGAGACTAAAAAAATATATGTAATAAAAAGTCCTTCCTGATGGGCTGAGAATAGTAAGAAAGCGAACGCATAATACGAAAGGCAGGGGTTATTATGAGAGCATTTTGGATCGTACTGGACAGTGCAGGAATAGGAAATGCACCAGATGCAGAAGCATTTGGTGATGAGGGAAGTAATACATGGAAGACTTGTTATGATTCCGGAAAACTGCATATTCCGAATATGGAAAAATTGGGGATTTATAACATCAACGAGATGGATTATGGGGATAAGTCTCTAAGTCCAATTGGATGTTACGGAAGACTTCATGAGAAATCTATGGGGAAAGATACGACCATCGGGCACTGGGAGATGGCAGGTATGATATCTCCGAAACCATTTCCGGTATATCCGGACGGATTCCAGAAGGATGTGTTGGATGAATTTCGGAAGCAGACAGGGCGGGAAGTATTGTGTAACAAGCCATACTCCGGAACGGAAGTTATCAAGGATTATGGGCGTGAGCACATGGAAACAGGGGCATTGATCGTATATACATCCGCTGACAGCGTGTTCCAGATTGCAGCTCATGAAGATGTTGTGCCGGTAGAAACCCTGTATGAATATTGCAAAATAGCAAGAAAGATTCTGATGGGCGACCATGCAGTGGCAAGAGTCATTGCAAGACCATTTGTAGGACAATATCCGAACTTCGAAAGAACAGACCGCAGACATGACTTTTCGCTTGTGCCGCCAAAACAGACGGTGCTGGATGATTTGAAAGATGTCGGAAAAGATGTCATCGGTGTTGGCAAGATATATGATATATTTGCCGGGAAAGGAATCACAGAGACAACTGCGAACCATGGAAATAAAAAGAACATGGAGAAAGTATTTGAGTTGCAAAAGAAAGATTTTAATGGACTGTGCTACATCAATCTGGTTGATTTTGATATGATATATGGCCATCGAAGAGATATTTTAGGATATACAACTGCATTAAATGAATTTGACAAGGATCTTGAAATATTTCTTGCTAATATGCGCGACGATGATGTGTTATTTATCACAGCTGACCATGGATGTGATCCGGGATATAAAGGAACTGACCATACGCGCGAGTCGGTACCGCTTCTTGGTTACAGTAAATGCTGGAAACAGGGTGTGAATATCGGAACAAGAAATACTTACGCTGATATAGCAGCCACCCTTGCGCAGATATTTGAAATCGAGTATCATGGTGATGGTACGGGATTTCTTGAAATGCTAAAATAAAGATTGAAAATGAATAGTAATTAAAGTTATGAATGGGGCAGAAGCGTCTGACGGGCGATTTTGCCCCTGTAACTGTAATAAGCGAAAATAGAAAGGATGATAGAAAACGAAATATGATAAAACATGTATTATTTGACTTGGATGGGACATTACTCCCTATGGATCAGAATGAATTTGTAAAGTATTATATGCCACTTCTGGCAAAGCGGTTTGTAAAATATGGAATGGAGCCGAAAACGCTGATTGGGACGATCTGGAAAGGCGTGGAGGCAATGGTACTTAATGATGGAAGCATGACCAACGAGGATGCCTTCTGGAAATGTTTTGAGGAAATATCCGGGCTTTCCAGAGCGGAAGTAGAGCAGGATACGTTGGATTTTTATGCAAATGAATTTAATGAGGCAATTGCATCTACAAAACCGAATCCACGCGCAAACCAGGTTGTTAAGCTGTTGAAAGAACATGGCGTGAAAGTGTACCTTGCGACCAATCCGATTTTCCCGCGTGTGGGAACTATGAACCGTATCCGCTGGGCAGGAATCGATGCAGAAGACTTTGAAGTTATTACGACCTATGAAACATATCATTACTGCAAGCCGAATCCGAAATATTTTCAGGAAGTTATGGAGGAGTTTGGACTTAATCCAAAAGAATGCCTCATGGTAGGAAATGATGTGCAGGAAGACCTGACGATCCGTTCCCTTGGCGTAAAGACATATTTATTAACAGATACACTGGAAAATAAAAAGAACATTCCATTAGAAGAAGTTGAGACAGAGTACAAAGGGACTATGGAAGAATTATATGAATGGTTTCAGTCATATTTTGTTCACAATTAGTTTTCATTTTAAACATAGTTTCATCACACTTTGTGTCTATACTATTAATTGTTCGAAAGAACAAAACAATTTTCTTTTTCATAACTTTTTCCTCAGGGCTGCAACCTCCCAAGCATGCAGTCCTATTTTATTGTTTAAAATTAATTTAAGGATATAAAAAGCCCAACCGGGCATCTTTCAAGATACCCGGTTGGGCTATATTTACATATTAAGAAATTTTACATATTACACCATTCGGTCATGCTCTGTGAAGAATTCTGTTGTGGTTGGATAGGTATAGCTTTTTCCAATCTCTTCCAAGAGAACTACATTTAATTTTCCACCTAGGTTTTTCTTGTCCAGCGCGATGGCTCCGATCAAGTCATGGAGCATGATGTCGCATTTGTGTGGAAGTCCGTAGATATCCAGGACTTTGCGGATGCGATCGGCTTCACCTGTTTTGGTCAGCCCCATTTCTTCAGCGATTTTTGTGATCTGGTACATTCCAATTGCAACTGCTTCGCCGTGGCTTTCGCGAGTGTAATGATAATACTGTTCAATTGTGTGTGCCAGTGTGTGACCGAAGTTGAGAAGCATACGTTCGCCGGTATCGAACTGGTCATGTTCGACGACAATTCGTTTGATGTCCACGCAACGGTAGATAACTTCTGGCAGATCCTTTTTTAAATCTTCAAAAGAAGTGTGTGCTTCCAGGTTTGTAAATAATTCAGCATCCCAGATACATCCGTATTTGATGACTTCTCCCATGCCGTCATTGATATATCTTTCGGGCAATGTATTTAAGACGAGAGGGTCGATCAGCACAAGTGCCGGCTGGTAGAAAGCACCTACAAGATTTTTGCCTTCAGGTAGATCTACGGCGACTTTTCCGCCGACGGAGGAATCTACCTGTGCCAGAAGAGAGGTCGGAATCTGGATGAATTTGATACCGCGCAGGAAGCTTGCTGCAGCAAATCCAGCGAGATCACCGATGACACCGCCGCCCAAAGCGATGATCAGATCGCTTCGTGAAAATTGTGCTTTCAGAAGTGCGGAGTAGATTGTTGGAAGGCTCTGAAAGCTTTTCGTCGGTTCTCCATGTGGAAGTATGAGAGAATGGACTTCGTACTTGTCAGAAAGTTCATTTATAACAGTATTGCCATAGAGTGGAAACACACTATCATCAGAGATGATCATGATTTTTTTACCAGTATATACTTTGCTGATATAACTTCCGGCATTTTTTAATATATTATTTTCAATATAAATGGAGTAACTGTGTGCTCCAAGGTCTACATATAATTCCATAGTATCTATAGTCCTTTCGATTTCATCAAAGTTACTTTTGCTTTTTTTAGAATGATTTTCCGACAACCTTTGCAATCTCAGCAACTTGTTTCAAAAGAGCATCATATTTTTTTGGTTTTAATGACTGAGCACCGTCACAGAGTGCGGCTTCTGGGTTGTTGTGCACTTCGATCATCAGACCATCCGC
>CAKRCL010000008.1 GCA_934307335.1 uncultured Dorea sp.
GTAATCATACCTGATAATTCCACTTGGGAAAGACACTTGTCTTGTTTTTATTGCATAATAGCCATGATCAATTCCTATGATTATCGCAATCACATCCTTTCATTTTTCTGTTTAACGTAAGGTCAAAAATGCTTTCACTGCTGCAACGGATTGTTGCAAAAGTGCCCTTCGTGAACACTTTTCTATGTTCCAGCGTCCAAAAACCTGCGGAAAATCTGGCTTTTTTATACCATTATCGCCAGAGGAACACTACTGTTCCTTCCCAGCCGGTTATAAAATATCCCTCTCCCGGCGGCGGTCCAGCCTGTCCGGGGGAGGGATATATCGCAAGTTTCCTTTTTGAACAATTGCCTGTCTTTTTATTTTTATGAGATGTTTTTCCTGCTTTTGTAAAATGGGAAGATACTCCAGCTCTGTCAGAAACTTCCGTATATAATTCCCCTTTTCTCCCAGCCTGTTATCATTTTCCAGCAGTTCTATTTCCACCATGTAATGAGTATCTGGATGAAATCTCTTCTCACACAAAATGCTGTCCCCTTTTATATAATCGGATTTAGCCGATTCTCTTGCTGCCGCCAAGAGTTCATAAATACTTACTTCCACCTCTTATCACCTCCCAAAAGACCAGAAAAAAACAGACCTCTTAATCGAAGTCTGCTCCTGTCGGATATGGTAATCCTCTTTCTTCATATTTTTTATCGATATAATTTCGAATCCATTCCCTGTATTCTTCCGTTAATGCCTGTTCCTGAAATTCTAGCAACCACTTTTCCCCTTTCGCTTCGTCATCAACCCATCGATCTTCTATGTACTCCGGCTCATCTAACATTTTCATCATCGCTTCCAGCGGCTCTTTTACATCATCACCAAATTCTTTCCATAAGGCGATTCCGTAGTTCTCCAGTTCAAAAAATTCTGTCAGATATGTCAATCGTTCCATATCCCCCAATGTCATTCTTTTTTCACCTGACAATAATGCTTGATCTCTTTTGCCACATAGATTTAAAAATTTTCTCTTTTCCATCTCCACATTCATTATACTTTTACCTCTTCTTGTTAAAAATAATTCCTTATTACGAAACATTATAAAATTCAAACTCTTTAGAATCAATATATATGTTTCTGTATTACGAAACTTTTTATTTTATAAGGGGAGTTCATCATTATGCAAAAGATTAGACCAGATATGGATATTGGTAAAAATATCCAAGCAATTCGATATAAAAACAACATGACTCAAGACCAAGTAGTTGCAAAATTAAATCTTATTGGTATCTCCATCACCAAAAGTACCTATGCCAAACTGGAAACAAATCGAATGAATATTAAGGTATCTGAATTAGTTGCACTTGCAAAAATCTTTCATACCGATATCAATGCATTCTTTTCCGGCTTACTATAGTTCGACATTCCCCGACTCCCTATGTATATAGTAGCATCTTTAAAAATAAGAACCAGTCTATATTCTTGTCGGATATAAACTAGTTCGTTTTTTCAACTAACATAAGCAGTGGCAGGAAATTCAGATTCTATCTGATCTCCTGCCACTCATGCTAAGTCCATACAAATTTTTTATTTACCATACATAACCAATATCTTTTAAATCTCTGCTAATCTTGTTTCTTGATTCAACTACAAATGCAGCCCACCTGTCATTTTGTGTTTCTGCCATTTGTTTTCCTTCCACAACAATATCTTTCGCAGCAGCAACACCACTATAAGGTGCAATTGCTGTACCTATGACCGTATTTATAATTGTTTTGGCAGTTGAAGTATAAAAGGCTTTTTTACTATGTTCGTCCATATATTTAAGTAAAACCTTATCCTGAATCTCTTTAAGTTCATTTTCTATCGCTTCTTTTACTTCTTGAATTTCCGATTTTTGTAAGTGACCATGATAACCACAAATCCACTTTCTGTAATCTTTCAAATAATTACTCTCTCTAAGTTCATCAATTACCGGATGATATGGTCCATAATGCGTTAAATAATTTGGAATTCCATTTAGTGTCAATTCATTGGATAGTTCAAAAACATTTTCTTGTCTGACATAATCTTCATAATCGATATTACCACTCACGATCAGTTCTACTTTTTTCTTAGATAATTTTTCTATTTCTTTTTTTATTAAAGTGTCAAATAAAAAATTGTCTGGGCATGAACCTGAACGCACTTCCATTTCCCCCACTCGACATACTTGTGTAGGTCCTGTACTCACTGTATAATATATTGTACTTTTTTGAAACTCATGATAATGCTCATCCATTGAAGCATATACATTTTGGGGTTTGTTAGTTATTTTTTTCGCATTGTCAAATAACTGTTTATAATTTATTTTTGGAAATAAATCAACTACATATTTTACAAAACTACATTCTCTCATATTAAGCGGGCATACATCTTTGCATAAAAACCATAACTCATCATACAATAGCATTAACCCCCACGGACTTTCAATAATTGGAAATCTTTCACCCAGAAGAGGCGAGTATCCCATCCAAGATTTTATATCAAGTGTAATATCAAATCTGATAGGATAAGATAAGCCTATATAAGCAATTCTTTTATTCATATCTTCACCTTCCCCTTTTATTTTATTAATACCTATTTTATCATAGCTCATATACATTGGAAAATGCTTTCCTTAAATAAAAAAACTGGTCATGAGCTTCTTTACTACTCATACCAGGTATCTAATGTTTTTTCATTACTACATACACATATTTTCCCATTATCTGTGTATATAGTACCTATATTCTATTTCATATTAACTGTATATACTCTATATACTGGTTATTCTGTTACACCAGTTTACATCGAGAAGCAGGACATCTGCGCCGTGTGAGACCGCCGCCGCGATCTGTAATTTGCGTTTCATTCCAGTTGAAAATTCTTTGATTTTTTTATCTAATGGCAATTGATATTTTTTGCACATTTCCAGAAAATCTTCTTTCTGAAACTTGTGATACATACTTTCAAGCATTGGAAGGATGTCTTTTACACGTAAATATCCACTGAAACCGGAATCAGCTAACACAACACCAATTCTTTCTTTGTCCCTTGCTGCAAGCTCCTGCGCATTGATTCCAAATACTTCTACCACGCCCCCGTCTGGTCTGATCAGACCTAATGCTGCTTTGAACGCTGTACTTTTTCCTGCACCATTGGCACCGATCAGTCCGGTAACATAACCTTCTGGTACATCCATAGTAAGATCCAGTTCAAAATCTTTATAGTGCTTTTTCACACTTTCAAATTTCAACATACTTATCAATCCTCCAAAACAATCTGAAACAACTCCAGTAATTCCTGATCTGTCATTCCACAGCTTTTGCCTTTTCGGATGGCCGTCTCCAAATCAGCTTCCACTTCTTTTTTCTTCTCCTCCAGCATCAGCCCCTGGTCTGCAAACGCCACAAAACTTCCTTTTCCGTGGACTGTAATTACAAATCCTTCTTCCTCCAGGGCATCATATGCCTTTTTCACGGTCAGCGCACTGACCTTAAGTTCTTTAGCTAAAGTACGAACTGACGGGAGTGGGGTATCTGCCTTTAATGCACCATGCATGATTTTTTCTTTAATCTGGTCTCCAATCTGTTCATAGATTGGCTGCATCGATGAATGATTCACTATGATATCCATAAAACTCCTCCTTCGTTATAAACAGTATAAAACAGCATATAACAGTTGTCAACTGTTATATGCTGTTTATTCTACTTTTGTTTTTCTTAATTCATTTTTATATCTGCTGAATGATTGAGCTGCCGTTTACTCATAATAAATCTGCTGGTCACCTTCAATGCAGTTTTTCATGGAGGATTCAATCCACTCTACCGCCCCTTCTGCATCACGATCCCGGATATAAGTCCACATTTTATAATTGCTGTTGTAAAGTGCCTCCACTCCATACAATGTACAGTACCGTTCCCACATGGCAAATATCGGTGTCTTAAAGGACTGTACGATCAGCGGAACCAGGGTATTTCCAGACATCAGTGCAAACTCATGCTGGAATTCAAAGGCTGCCTGTATAGCTTCTGACATCTTATCTGCTTCTTTGATCTCACAGACTTTTTTGTACAGAATCTCTATCTCCTCGTCCCGGATTGCCGGCAAGCAAAGTTTGACAACTAACGTGTCCAGCGCAATTCTCACCTCAAAGATCGATCGGATTTCTTCATTTCGAAGGCTTCCTCCGTTGTACTTCATAATGGACAGCAGAGTTTCAATCGTTCCCTTTCTACGATAATCAGCCACATAAGTCCCGCTCCGCGGCTTCACGATGAGGAATCCCATTCTCTCAAGATCGGTAATTCCGCCGTTCACCACCGCCCGGCTGACCTGCATTTTCTGCGCAAGCTGACGTTCCGGCGGCAGCTTTTCGCCAATCTTTAATTTTCCGGATAAAATCATATGCTGCACCTGCTCCACAAAAAGTTCCCGAAGCGACGGTGAACTGATTTTTTGAAACTCCATTTACTGTCCTCTTACCTTTCTGTCCAAAATTTTATTCCTTCCCGGCAATCTGCCACGTTTCACAGTCTCTGATATCTCACTTTGAATTTTCTGGTTTCATCAAATTCTCAATTTCGCAGCCTGTAATTTTCTGTTTTTATGCAACCTTTCATATCATACTGAAAATTACTCAGCTCTTGCCATTGCAACCTGAAAATCTTTCTGATCTGTGAATATTTCATTCTTATATGGATTCTTTTTCTGCTCCTTCGCCCGCTTGATAATAAACGCAAGACAGAGCACATTTGCCACAAGTGCAACGATTGCTACTACACCCTGCATGGTCGGATTGGCTGCTGTCGGACGTACTGCACTGTCCATAATTCCGTCTGCATATAGTACCGGGATAACAGAAAACCGGCTTGCGTCCTGGAACAGTGGGAATACCTGTGCAAACATACACCACAGCGCCAGTGTGTTGGCGCGGTTCTGAATCCAGCCGCCCTTGTTCCAAAGTGCATTTGCAAATGTCGGTGCAAGCAGAAGTGCCAGTCCGCAGTACCATGTATGTGTAGTCAGGTTATTGTATGTATACTCAAAATTCCACAGATCGTATGCAATGATGAAACACCATGTCATATCCGGCCAGAGCATATCTTTCTTATCCCTGGAAGAATAGATGCCCCACCAGCCTGTCATACAGAAAATGTTTAAAATTCCGGCAATACCGTTGACCCAGTTCCACCATCCGCCGTACAGCCACACATTTTCGGAAGATAACCACCAGCGGTCTCCGTACTCTGCAAGTGCCATTGCTCCGCGCACACCTGACTCAAAATCACTGACAACTGCAATTAAAATGTTGATTGCTACAATTACAAACGGGAATACCTTGAACCAGTCTGTTTTTCCGATGCCCCATTTATATTTTAACATCATAAATCCGATACATCCAGCCGTTGCCGCATATAATTTAGCATAATGGAACCAGCTCGTCATATGGACATAGGTTGGATTATTCAGTGCCCACTCCATTCCCTGTGCCGCACACACATAAATCGCAATAAAGTACACTGTTAAAATTGCCGGAATCACTAAGAAACAGATAATTCCTCCCATCTTACTTCTTCTGGCAAATTCATTTGCAAGCACAAGCCCCGCAAATACTAACACCCAGCCTAATAGCTGCCAGCCTGCGCCATCTCCATAAATTTGAAACAACATGTCTCATTCCTCCTTCTCTTTCGTAACATACTCAACAGGCTTCGATTTCTTTGATATTGAATTCATTTCCTGTGAGCAGATATGTATGTTCACTGGAACAGAACGGACAGATCCGCCCATGTTCCACTGTAGCATAAGTTTTCTGACAGTCCTCACAGTATGTCACTGCCGGTATCTCCTGCGTGATCAGTTCTGCGCCTTTTAAGAAATCGTGTTTACCGGCCGCCCATTTCCAGCAGTCCTTCAGATAAGAATCTACGACTCCGGACACTTCCCCGATTTCTAAAGTCACGCTTGCAATTTCACTTAACTGATTTTCCACCGCAATCTTTTCCAAACTGTCAATGAGATGAAATACAATTCCAAGCTCATGCATAGTCTTACTTCTCTTTCTTGCCAAATTTGATCTTAATAGCACGTTTGGCTGCGTATGGCAAAATTGCTTTCATCTTATCTTCTGATTTGACCATCTTGCTGCAGCCCGGGTTCTCCCTGAATAAATGAATCGCATCAAACTCACATTTCGTCGTACAGACACCGCAGCCGATACATTTATTCTCGTCCACAATGGAAGCACCGCAGCCAAGACATCTGGCGGTCTCCGCTTTCACTTGCTCCTCGGTAAATGTCAGGTGGGCATCGCGGAATGAATGTTTCACGTCCATATTCTTCTTCATTCCGGAAACCTGTCTGGAGCCATTGTCATACTCAGAAATGTCCAGATTTTCTTTATCCAGCTCCACGAACTCGCGACGGTTTCTTCCGATTGTCAAACTGCTGTTTGGCTGTACGAACCGATGAATGGAAACTGCACCTTCTTTTCCAGCTGCAATTGCATCGATTGCAAATTTCGGTCCAGTGTACACGTCACCGCCGACAAATATATCTGGTTCCGCCGTCTGGTACGTCAGTGAATCTGCCACTGCACCGTTCCCCCGTCCGAACTCAACTTTGGAGCCTTCCAGAAGATCTCCCCATAAAATGCTCTGGCCAACACTGAAATACACATGGTCACAAGGCACTGTCCTGACATCATTTTCATCATATACCGGAGCGAAACGTCCGTTTTCGTCGAAGACTGAGAGACATTTCTTTAAAACGATTCCCGTCACTTTTCCATCTTCCGTCAGAACTTCTTTCGGTCCCCAGCCACAGTGAATCTGAATGTCTTCTTCCTCAGCCTCCTCGATTTCTTCTACAGATGCCGGCATGATCTCACGACTCTCCAGACAGTACATCTGAACGGAATCTGCGCCACACCTGGTACTTGTTCTTGCCACGTCAATGGCTACATTTCCACCACCGATAACAACCACATTTCCTGATATTGGATAACTTTCGTCCTCACTCACTTTATGAAGCAGTTCTACTGCCGTCATAGTTCCTTCAGCATCTTCCCCCGGCACGCCCGGAAGTCTTCCGCCCTGACAGCCCACTGCAACATAAAACGCCTGATAGCCTTCTTTTCGAAGTTCATCAAGGGTAATGTCTTTTCCGACCTCCACACCGCAGCGGATTTCCACACCCATCTGTCTCATCACGTCGATTTCTGCATCAATGACATCTTTTTCCAGTTTAAAAGAAGGAATTCCATACCTGAGCATTCCTCCCGGCTTCTGATTCTTCTCAAATACCACCGGGTGATATCCTTTTTCTGCCAGATAAAATGCACAGCTAAGTCCCGCAGGTCCGGCTCCGATAATCGCAATCTTCTCATCAAATAATCTTCCGGAAGTCGGTGGAATGATTGGCGGTATGTATCTTGTTTCTGCATATAAATCCTGCTCTGCAATAAACTTCTTCACTTCATCAATGGCAACTGCCTGATCGATGGTGCCTCTCGTACAAGCCTGCTCGCATCTCCGGTTACAGATTCGTCCGCAGACTGCCGGGAATGGATTTTCTTTTTTAATTAACGCCAGTGCTTCCTGATATTTTCCCTGCGCTGCCTTTTTCAAATATCCCTGAACCGCAATATGTGCCGGACAGGCGGTCTTACAAGGTGCGGTACCGGTATCATAACAGTTGATTCGGTTCTTGTCCCGATAGTCTTCCGACCATTTCTCCGGTCCCCACTTTGCCGCATCCGGAAGTTCCTGCTTCGGATATTCTACCGGTCCATTTTTCGTGCACAGCTTCTGTCCCAGTTTTACGGCACCCGCCGGGCAATATTCCACGCATCGTCCACAGGCTACGCAATCCTCTGGTGTCACTCTCGCAACATAAGCAGAACGTGACATATTCGGAGTATTAAAAAGCTGGGAAGTACGGAGCGCGTAACAAACATTTACATTACAGTTGCAGATTGCAAATATTTTATTTTCACCGTCGATGTTCGTAATCTGATGCACGAACCCATTGTCCTCCGCACGTTTCAAAATGTCCATGACCTCATCGTAGGTAATATATCTTCCGCCTTTTTGCGTCTCCACTACATAATCCGCCATATCTCCCACTGCAATACACCAGTCTGCCGGATCGTCTGCACAGCCCTCATCGTAAGTTCTTCTGGAAAGACGGCAGGAACACGGGCTTGCAGCATATTTTCCATCATACTTTTTCAGCCAGTGGGAAATGTGTTCTATGTCCACCGACTGATTTTCCATCTCGATTGCCTTCTCGACTGGAATGACGTGCATTCCGATTCCGGCTCCGCCCTGGGGAACCATCGGTGTCACCTTCTCAAGCGGAAGCCTTGACATTCTCTCAAAGAAATGTGCCAGTTCCGGGTGTTCTTTCAGTCTGTCTTCATTCATGTTGAAAAACTCTGCACTTCCAGGAACAAACATCGGAAGTACATATTGTTTTTCATGTTTCGGATTCTCCCAGTTGTACTCCAGAAGTCCGATCTTGCTCATCTCGTCCAATAGCTCTTGAAGCTTTTCTTCATTTTTCCCGGTCGCCTTCAATAATTGTGGAAATGTCATTGGCTTTCGCACTTTCATTTTCAGTGCAACTTCTGCCATCTCGTCTGTCACAACTCCTGCCAGTCCCCAATATTCCGGATCTTCCACCGTCACCTTATGTCCAATTCTGTCTGTGATTTTCTGTCCTAATTGTAAAATGAGTTTTCTTTCTTCGGCCATAATTCCACTCCTTTTCTATCAGACATTGTTATTCCTGCCAGTTCTTCACTTCTTCTAAAAGCCAGTTGCTCCACGCCTCGATTCCCTCTCCGGTCTTTGCACAGATTGGAATAATCTTCGCATTTGGATTACGCATGAGAATATTTTCTTTACATTTGTCCATGTCAAAATCAAAATATGGCAGCACATCAATTTTGTTGATTAATACCACATCACAGATGGAAAACATCAGCGGATATTTTAACGGTTTGTCATCGCCTTCTGGTACGCTTAAGATCATGGCATTCTTAACCGCTCCTGTATCAAATTCCGCCGGACAGACCAGATTTCCTACATTTTCCAGAATTGCAAGATCAATATCTCCGGTCTCCAGTCCTTCCAGTCCCTGTGCAGTCATGTCCGCGTCTAAGTGACACATACCACCGGTATGTAACTGGATTGCTTTGACTCCCAGTTCTGAGATTGTCTTTGCGTCCACATCAGAATCAATGTCTGCCTCCATAACACCAATCCGGATCTGATTCTTTAAACTCTCAATGGTTCTTGTCAGAGTCGTCGTCTTTCCTGAACCAGGTGATGACATGAGATTTAAAAGAAACACCTTCTTCTCTTTCAGTTCTTTTCTGACTTCATCTGCACGTCTGTCATTGTCTGCAAATACACTCTGTTTAATTTCCAGGGTTCTGAACTTCCCCATCTCGTCTCCTCCTTTTATTGGTCATTCCAATTTATATCGCTTTTTTCTCATTATAGTATTCTGCATAATCGATGTCAATTTATATTATTTTTTTTAGACATATCTGCTAAAATGTATTTTGATTTTTGATATTATTTAATTCGATTCCATTTTGGTATCTGGTATAGCCAGTTCCAAAATCACTTATTTCAAATGTGCTTGACGCATGAATTGTATTGTGATATTTTTTATTTAAGACCCGGTGAACAAAGAGGAATGAGAAGTAATCCGCAGACACCGCAGTTGAGCCTTAGTCTCAACATTTACACAAATCAAAGGAGGAATTCATATGGCATGTTTTGTAGCTCCGGCTGTTGAAGCAGTAGTTGTCTCAACAGTTCGGCACGTCCATGAGAAAAGAGAGAAAAAACAATTATGTTCCAGTCAGATACCGGAACACTCTGATCAGATTCAGGAACAGACCGAATGTATTTCTGTTCAGAGCAGTACATATTCCGGCTATCTGATGTCAAAGCTTCAAAAACTCAGTACACTTTTGTGGGGAGGAAGTTTTCTGCTTTTGATCGAACATATCTGGCACGGAGAAATTGTTCCATGGTTCCCGTTTTTCACTGCATTTAAAAACCCGGACGGAATTCTTCCAATGCTGTATGAAATCGCTACCGTCGGCACTGCCATGGCATTTACCGTAACCGCCGCCTGGCTGATCGGTACCACCGTCTGTTACGAACGGGATAAAAAGCGCGCTCTCCTGCCGGAAACAGCAAGGGAGGGATAAGCCATGTGCCTGATTCTCACCTGCATTGCAGCAATAGTTGTCACCGTACTCAGTTTTTTATTTCCAAAGCTTGTGACCCATTTTCAGTTGGATCGGCTTGCCCTTATGTACTGGAGCGCTGCACTCATGTGGATGGTTGATGGAATTTTCCGAATCCGGGAAGGAGAAGCATTTTTCGAATTCTCTGTAAATGATACATTACTCGGAGTGTTGATTGTATTTTGCGGAGTGCTTTTCTGGTGCCTGCTGACACTGGCGCGAAACAGGAAAATGGCTTAAAGTAATATTTTTATCTTGAATTAATTTAAGCAGACAATGACTGCATATAACTTACAAAGCAAAAAAATATAACAAAACCCCTGGCACTGTATCACACAATGTCAGGGGCTCTTATCTTAGATTCTGTAATAAAGCATAACGTCTGCGAAGTCATTCGGCCACATGAGCAAATTCATGTAACTTCAGACCTTTTGACTCTGGCATCATTACATTAATTTTCTGAACAGGTTCTTCAGATCTTCAACGCTTGCGTCTTTCGGGTTACCCGGAGCACATGCATCTGCGTGTGCAGACTCAGCTAAGAAGTCAAGATCCTCTTCTTTTAATGCTTCCAGTTTTGTTGGGATTCCAACATCAATAGAAAGCTGTTGAACAGCGTCTACTGCTGCTTTTCTGTATTCTTCTACGGACATATCGTCAACACCTTTGACACCCATAGCTCTTGCGATCTCTTTGTATTTCTCTCCTGTGCAGTCAGCATTGTACTCCATAACGATTGGAAGCATCATAGCACATGCAACACCATGTGGTGTGTCATAAACAGCTCCAAGTGTGTGAGCCATAGAATGAGCGATTCCAAGACCTACATTTGAGAATCCCATTCCTGCGATATACTGTCCAAGAGCCATTCCCTCACGGCCCTCTTTCTCATTTGCAACTGCTCCTCTTAAGGATTTGGAAATAATTTCGATAGCCTTGATATGGAACATATCTGTCATCTCCCATGCAGCCTTTGTTGTGTATCCTTCGATTGCATGTGTCAGAGCATCCATACCTGTGGAAGCTGTCAGTCCCTTCGGCATAGAAGACATCATGTCTGGGTCTACAACTGCGATAACCGGCATATCATGTGGGTCTACACAGACAAATTTTCTCTTCTTCTCTACATCTGTAATAACATAGTTAATTGTAACTTCTGCAGCTGTACCAGCTGTTGTCGGAACTGCAATAATCGGTACACATGGTTTCTTAGTTGGTGCAACACCTTCCAGACTTCTTACATCCTCAAATTCCGGATTAGCAATAATGATACCGATTGCTTTCGCTGTATCCATGGAAGATCCTCCACCGATTGCTACAATGTAATCAGCATCAGCTTTCTTAAATGCTGCAACACCGTTCTGTACATTCTGAATAGTAGGATTGGCTTTGATGTCAGAATAAATCTCATATGCGAGTCCAGCCTCATCTAATACATCTGTTACCTTTTTTGTTACCCCAAATTTAATCAGGTCTGGATCAGAGCACACAAATGCTTTCTTAAATGCTCTTGATTTTGCTTCTGTTGCAATCTCTTTGATTGCTCCTGCTCCGTGATAAGATGTTTCATTCAGCATAATTCTGTTTGCCATTTTCAATCTCTCCTTTTCTTACATGACATAATTTGCTTTTATTCAGCTCTTATGTTTTTATTTTAACAATGCTGTTCCAAAAATGAAAGTTACAAAATTGTGAAAATGTAACGCGAACGGATCATAGAAGATCCAGTCTTTCAAACACCCCGGCCAGTTCCTCCGGCATCGCTTTCACGAGATCTGCTGCCAGTTCCTCCGGCGTGCGTTTCACCCTTCCGAACACCCATTGTACAGTCATGTAAATAGAGCCCTGGCAATACATTTCCAGCAGAAATTTTAAATCTTCCGACAATGGCTCCCCGGATTTTTCCTGGATCCGGTCTGAATAAAATGCCAGGATCAGTTCAAAATCATGGTCTCTCAGGCAGTTCTGATCATCAGATTTAAATGCCATCTTAAAAAATAATTTTTCTTTCTGAATATACTGGAATTTTTTTACCAGACCTTCATAAATAGTCTCACCTTCTCCCATATATTCAAATGATTCAAGAAGTATTTTATCAAAGTACCAGTTAACTAGGTCATATTTATCCTGAAAATGCCGGTAAAATGTCTGTCTGGTCGTTCCGCACGCATCTACGATTTCCTTTACCGTAATCTTCTCCACCGGTGTCGTTTTCATGCATGACTTTACAGCTTCCGCCAGCCGATATTTCATTTCTTCCGATTTATTCTCCTCTTTGCACATGCAAAATCTCCTCTAACTTGGGCATTACCCGAAGCGCTCCTTTTCTTGTTGTCACAATAGATGCTGCTGCATTTGCAAACTCCAGCATCTCTCCAAGTTCCTTTTCATTGTATTCGTGCCATCCATGTTCCAAAATATAATGCAAAATACAAGCACAAAAGGCATCTCCTGCTCCTGTTGTCTCAATCGTATCTTCCGTGATAAATGCCGGTCTCTCCACTCTGAATCTGTTTGTGTAAGCCCTGCTTCCATTTTTTCCCATAGATAAAAGAATTAGTGGAATATGATATCGTTCCATCAAGAGCAAGATTCCTGCATCATAGTCTTCCTTTCCGGTCAGCCACTGAATTTCATTGTCCGAAATCTTTAGGACATTGCAATGCTCCATCCCATAAAGAATCTGTTCTTTCGCATCTTCCAGTGATCTCCATAACGGTTCTCGTAAATTCGGATCATAAGAAAGGATTGCTCCTGACTGTTCTGCAATCTCTATTGCTTTTCTTGTTGCACGTCTGCACACTTCATCTGTCATAGACAAAGAGCCAAAATGAAAAAATGTACTATCTTTTATCAGTGTCTCATCCAAATCATGTTCTGACAACATCATATCAGCTCCTGGATTTCGATAAAATGAAAATTCACGATCTCCATCTTCCAGTGTGTGAACAAATGCAAGTGTCGTATGTACTTGTTCATCAACCTTCAATCCTGTAGTATCAATCCCCACTTCTCGGATTGCACAAGCAAGCTGATTTCCAAACATATCTGCACCGATTTTCCCTATAAATGCCCCTTTATGTCCCAGTTTTGCTAACATAGAAAGCACATTGCAAGGTGCACCTCCCGGATTTGCCTCTAAAATCGGATTTCCTTGTTCACTGATTCCATTTTCCGTAAAATCGATAAGTAATTCTCCCAGTGCTGTCACATCGTAAGTCTTCATACTTCAAAACCTCTGTTCTTTTCTTTTTTATCTATGATTCATTTCTAATTGCAGAATTATAAGTAAAAAGAGCGGGACAGATTTTCGCGTTTCTGTCCCGCTCATATGTCTTGATATTATTTTACAAAATTCTCTATTTTCCGTCAACCTCATCTAGTATACGAATTTTACATCATAATATTAAGCCCCATTTTATATTGACACAAAATTCCAATTAACAAATCTTACAGATCCATCCTTCCGGTGCTTCGATATGACCCATCTGAATTCCTGTCAATGTCTCATATAGTTTCTTTGTGATCGGTCCCATCTCTTCCATTCCACTTGGGAAACAAATCTCTTTACCATGATCAACAATCTTGCCAACCGGTGAGATAACTGCTGCCGTTCCACAAAGTCCACACTCAGCAAAGTCTTTCACTTCATCAAGATATACTTCTCTTTCTTCTACTTCCAATCCAAGATAATGCTCTGCTACATACATCAAAGAACGTCTTGTAATGGATGGAAGAATTGTAGATGATTTTGGTGTTACAACTTTATTATCTTTTGTTATAAAGAGGAAATTCGCACCACCTGTCTCCTCTACTTTTGTTCTTGTAGCAGCATCAAGATACATATTCTCATCATATCCTTCTTCGTGCGCTGTTACAATTGCATGAAGACTCATCGCATAATTCAATCCTGCTTTAACATGACCTGTTCCATGCGGCGCAGCCCGGTCAAAGTCTGAAACCTTAATTGTAATTGGTTTAGCACCACCTTTGAAATATGGTCCTACCGGTGTTGTAAATACACGGAACTGATACTCCTCTGCCGGTTTTACTCCGATTACTGAACTTGAACCAAACATATATGGTCTTACATAGAGGGTAGCACCTGATCCGTACGGAGGTACATATGCTGCATTTGCTGCTACCACCTGCTTAATCGCATCTACAAATCTGTCTTCTGGAAATACCGGCATCTCCAGTCTTCTTGCTGAATCTGCCATTCTGGCTGCATTCAGATCTGGACGAAATGTTACGATATGTCCGTCTTCTGTTGTGTAAGCTTTCATTCCTTCAAAGCATGTCTGTGCATACTGAAGTACACCTGCACACTCGCTGATGGTTATGGTTGCGTCGGAGGTAAGAGTTCCTTCATCCCATGCTCCGTCCTTGTAGTTGGATACATATCTCTTATCTGTCTGCATGTAGCCAAATCCAATATTTGACCAGTCAATGTTCTTTTTCTCCATGATTAATTCCTCCGTTCCTCTATCTCATTTTTTGTTTTTACAAATCATACTGACATCATTATAATACTAGCGAATCCAAAATTCAAGAGTGCGCTCTGTTTTTTTGAAATTATCTTTCCATCATACTAATAGATTCGATTCCTACGCTTCCTCCACGTACAACTTCAATACTCTTAAACTCTTCTTTCATTAACTTAATTACCGCATCATTTTTTGTTCCTGTCTGCACAAACTCTAAAAGAATACTGTCTCTGCCATAATCAATGACCTTTGCTTTAAAAGTCTCTGCAATTTGAAAACATTCCACTTTATCCTGCGGTGTGCATTTCTGAACTTTGATGTACATAATTTCTTTCATTCTTACAAAAACATCTGTAAAATCAATCACTTTGATTACTTCAACCGTACGGTTCAATTGCTTTTTAATCTGCTCAAATGTTTCATCATCACTGACTGTTGCAATCGTCATTCTAGACACCGTCGGATCTTCCGTCTTCCCTACAGTAAGGCTGTCCAGATTGTAAGATTTTCCGGAGAACAGTCCAGAAATCTTAGACAGAACACCGACCTGATTTTCTACATACAATGATATCCATCGTTTTTTCATTCCATTATTTGTTCCACTCATCTTTCCATTCTCCTTTCTAACAATCCATAAGCAGTTCTTCTAAAGTACCGCCTGGTTTTACCATTGGATAAACCAAATCTTCCGGATCGATCATAAACTCAATAATCGTCGGTCTGTGCCTGTTTTCCAATGCTTCTCGAAACGCAGGTTCAATATCTTCTTTTTTCTCTACACGAATCCCTTTTGCGCCATAGCTTTCTGCGAGTTTTACAAAATTCGGTGTATACTCCGGATATTCAAAATTCTCATCATCACCAGCTCTTCTACTTGCTGCACCTGATCTCAAGTTTGTCATAGAATATCTTTTTCCGTAGAATAATTTCTGCCACTGACGAACCATTCCAAGATTGTAATTATTGAAAATACAACTAATAATCGGAAGTTCTTCCAACACAGCAGTTGCAAGCTCCTGGATATTCATCTGCATACCACCGTCACCTGAAATAGAGATAACTGGTACATCTGGATTTCCGATCTTTGCACCGATTGCTCCCGGAAGTCCATATCCCATAGTTCCAAGTCCACCAGACATTAAAAGTCTCTTCTTCTCTGTAATCTCAGCAAACTGCGCCGTAAACATCTGATGTTGTCCTACATCCGTAACAATAATCGCCTCATCAAACATTTTGTTAATCGTCTCAATAATATCCTGCGGAGTCATGATCGGTTTCTCTTTCATTTTCAGAGGGTGTTCCTCTTTCCATGCCT
Organism: uncultured Dorea sp.; assembly: GCA_934307335.1. Classification (GTDB taxonomy): domain Bacteria; phylum Bacillota; class Clostridia; order Lachnospirales; family Lachnospiraceae; genus Dorea. The sequence goes on from CAKRCL010000008.1 coordinate 16,082, forward strand.
CGATCTGCTTCAACCATTTTGTAGTCTCGCTCAGCTCCACATACTCCAGCATCTTCTCAATTGCATCTTTCGCATCTGCAACAATTGGAATGTCAACCTGCACATTTTTTGAAATTGCCGCTGTATCAATGTCAATATGTACAATCTGTGCATTCGGTGCAAATGAATGAAGTTTTCCAGTAATTCGGTCATTAAATCTGGTCCCGATTGAAAATAACAGATCACATTCATTTACTGCCATATTACAGGCATAGGCTCCATGCATTCCCAAATTTCCAATATAGAGTGGATGATTCGTAGGAATTGCTCCTCGTCCCATAACTGTTGTTACAACCGGGATATTAGTCTTTTCCACCAACTGCGTAAACACTTCATTTGCACGGGAGATGATAACTCCTCCTCCGGCTAAGAATAATGGCTTTTTCGCACGTCCAAGCATCTTAATTGCACGTTTTAACTGTCCGATATGTACATTTGTATTTGGCTTATATCCACGTATATTAACGGTCTCCGGATATTCTGCACTTCCAAGTTCTCCCATAACATCTTTCGGAAGGTCTATCAGTACCGGCCCCGGACGTCCTGTTCTTGCAATATAAAATGCTTCCTTCAAAATTCTCCCGAGATCTTCTCTGTTTCTCACCGTTACCCCATATTTTGTAATGCTTCTTGTGATCCCAACAATATCTACTTCCTGAAATGCATCATTTCCAATCAGATGTCTGGATACCTGACCAGTAAAACATACAAGCGGAACACTATCATAATATGCAGTTGCAAGCCCTGTTACCAGATTCGTTGCTCCCGGACCACTTGTGACCAGACACACACCTGTCTTCCCGGTAGATCTTGCATATGCATCAGCTTCATGAACAAGTGCCACTTCTTGTCTTGGCAGAATGACTTTTGTAAAATCCTGTTTATAAAGTTCATCACTGATATCAATCGTACATGCCCCTGGATATCCGAACAGAGTATCTACTCCCTCTTCTCTCAAAGCTTTTACTAATAACTTATTACCGCTGATTTTTTTCATAAATGTCTTCCTCCTTTTACATTTCCGGACTCCAGCTTGCCACCAAAAAGCAAAGAATGTGATTTGAATTCTCTTATATAAGAAAACGCCCTAAGCAAAATAGCTTAGGGCGAATATACCATCCGTGTTACCACCTAAATTCAGAGAGTCCTCTCTGCACTCTTGTCAGCACAGGAAATCCTTACGAATCTCCGATACCGCTCCCCTGTAACGTCGGGACAAACGTTGAAGTCTACTCGGATTCTTTCCTTTCGGTTCACTGCTCGGAGGCTACTTCCATAAACCCTTCCCGAAGACTTACACCGACCGTCTTCTCTCTTTGCTTCCAGTATCTATGTACTCCTCCCCGTCACTGCATTTCACAAAACTGTTATCAAATATTTTTATATATTATAATCATATCCCCTTGTTACTGTCAATGATATTTTTCTTCTACATACTTGATTTATTTTAACACTTCATTTGCAATTTTTGACCATGAAAGTCCGCTGACATCTACTTCTTTCGTCTCGCCCGCATCCACCGCTTCTCGAATCCTCTGCGCGATCCGTCTCTCAAAATCCGGCAAAGACGCAGGTACTGCCTCGTCCACATTTCTCATAAGCGGCAGTGTTACATATCGCACATCCGCTCCTGATGCATAAGCTCCCAGCCACTCTCTCACTCCCGGAAGATCCGTCATAACTACTCTGTCTCCGCAGGCAAGTGCCTCAATAACTGTAAGTGGCAATCCTTCTGAAAATGACAAAAGTGCAAAAATCTCACAGGAATTATAGACTTTTGCAAGCTCCACCTGTGGAAGCTTTCCCAAAAACTTCACCGGATATGGGCAAGCTTTCGCCAGTTCTACGATCTGACGATATTCTTCTTCATTCCCAGCTCCTCCTGCAAGCAAAAGTTCAATCTTATCCTTTTCATAATCCAAATAAGAAAGACTACGGATCAGACTTTCTACTCCTTTTTTCACAGAAATTTTCCCGGCAAATATAATCCTCGTCACACCATCTTCCTGACGCTGACTTTCATTTTTAAATATACGATTATTATATCCCATACCGATAACTTGGATTTTTTCTTTTGGGACATCATATATGTCCTGGATTGTCCGCTTTTGTTCTGCATGCAGAGCAAAAATCTTATCCAGTCTACGAATCTGTCCGGCAATATAATTTCGCTCCAGATTCGTCTTCTGCATCTGTCTAAGGTCTGTATTATGACAAAATCCACAAACTTTCCGCTCTGGAAAATGTTCCCGAACTATTGCAGTCAGCAAATATAAATGATGACATAATATTAAATCCGGGTTCAATTCCTCCACTGCTTTTTCAAGTTGCATGAGGAAACTCTCTTTAAAAGCCTCCTCCATATCCGGTGTCAGATCCCGGTATCTGGTACTTGGATATGGCATCTCATCCGACATTCCTACAATCGGAAAATTTAATTTTCCCTGTTCAAAATATACCGGATAAAATATTACATGCTCCGGCACCGGAGTTTCCTCCTGTGGGTACACACCGGCTACAAGTGCCTGCTCATGTCCCCCATTTGCAAATTCCTTCATCAGCTCTGTCAAAAAAATCCCACTGCCAGTGCTGTTCGGTTTCTGCGCTGTTACATTTAAAATTCTCATGATAACCTCTCGTAAATTGTAAATACATATTCCAGATCAAAATATGTCTGTTCATCACTGATTTTTGTCATCTGCCACTGCGGATCCTGATCCAGATTCGGAAAAAATGTATCCGCCTGATAAGCGTGATCAATCTTCGTGATATATGCTTTCTTGCAATACGGAAGAAGCTGTCTGTAAATGCTTTCCCCACCAATTACAAAAATCTCTTCCTCATCATACTTTTTCAGTTCTTCGACCATCTCTTCAATACTATGAACAACAACTGTTCCTTTCACTTGATAATTCTTATCAGATGTCAGAACTATATTAACACGATTCTTGAGTGGCTGTCCTCCCGGAAAGCTCTCCAGTGTCTTTCTTCCCATAGCAACGACCTTCCCCTGCGTCGTCTCCCGGAAAAATTTCATATCCCGAGGAATACTTACAAGTAATTTATTTCCCATTCCAATGGCCCAGTTCTTATCCACCGCCACAATCAAATTCATACTCTATTTCCTCCTATTTTTTTGTATAAATATGTTCTTTTAAATGTTTCTTAGACTGCTACCGGAATATTCTTCACCTGCTCATGTGTCTCATAATCAATTAGTTTGACATCATCCGGCGTAAAATCATAAAAATCTTTCACCTCCGGATTCAGCCAGAACTTTGGTGCCGGAAGCGGTTCTCTCTTAATCAGTTCTTCCACTAATGGAATATGTCTGTCATAAATATGTGCGTCAGCAATCACATGTACCAACTCGCCAACCTCCATATCGCATACCTGTGCCAGCATATGAAGAAGTACCGCATACTGACATACATTCCAGTTATTTGCAGTAAGTACATCATTGGATCTCTGATTTAAAATTCCATTCAAAGTCAACTTCTCATGGCCTTCCTTTTTCGTAACATTAAAAGTCATACTATATGCACAGGGATACAGATTCATCTCATGCAGATCCTGATGCACATATATATTAGTCATAATTCTTCGACTATAGGGATTATTCTTCAGATCATAAATCACACGTTCCACCTGATCAAACATTCCTTCTTTGTACTGATGTTTCACAGACATCTGATAGCCATAAGCTTTTCCAATAGAGCCATCTTCATCTGCCCAACTGTCCCAAATATGACTGTTCAGTTCGTGAATATTATTGGATTTCTTCTGCCAGATCCAAAGAAGTTCATCTGTACAGCTTTTAATCGCAGTTCTTCTAAGTGTCAATGCCGGAAATTCCTTAGACAGATCATATCTGTTCACCACACAGAATTTCTTTACTGTGTAAGCCGGCGTTCCATCCTCCCATACCGGACGCACTTTTTCTCCTCTTGTATCTGTGCCATTATCAATAATGTCACGGCACATATCTATAAATACCTGATCGGCATAACTCATTCGTGTTCCCTCCATGATATCAGAAATATGTTGGCATTCTTGATGCCCAATATATCTATGTTATTCTAACATGAATTGCATACAAAAAAAAGAGGAATACAATTTTAATTTTTGTATCCCTCTGATTCACCGAAGTTCTTACAAATTAACAGCATCCCTGAAGCACATTTTCCAGTGCACTCGCACTGCTTGAATGAGCACGTTCTACGCGAATATTATAACGCTCTGCCTCCTTCAATGCACAATGTACCATTTTATGGGCCACTGTTGACGTAAACAGAATGATCAAATCCGGCTGTCCGATCTGTGTCTTCAAATTTCCGGACATTCTCGTAAATACTTTTGCTTTACACTTATGCTTTTTGCAGATTTGTTTATATTGCTGTTCCATTCTTTCATTGCCGCCAATAATTACTACACTCATTCTGCCACCTGTCCTTCCAATTTAAACACTTGCCAGTTTTACTCCTGCCGCCTTACATGTATCAAGTTCTGCACTTCCAGGTGTCTCATTTACAATGATGCCTTCTGGCTCTACAAGTTCTGCCCCTGCGGCTTCCATGCGGTCACACCAACTTCTCATCCACTCTCCATCACCCCAGCCATAAGAACCAAATAAAAGAATTTTCTTTCCATTTACCTTTCCTTCTAACTCAGCTACAAATGGCTCCATCTCAGACTCTTCCAGTTCTTCTGCTCCCATTGCAGAGCATCCAAGAGCAAATACATCTTTCAAAGCCAAGTCATCTACATTTGCCTGATCTACTGATAAGACATTTGCCTGCGCTCCTGCCTCCTCAATTCCTTCTCCAATAGCCTCCGCCATTGCCTGTGTGTTACCTGTTCCACTCCAATATACAACTGAAATACTCATACTGAATTTCCTCCTTCAATTTTTCATCAATTACTATCTTATGCTGCTACATATGCAATATCACGAATTGTTTTCCCGACCAGATACTCATTCACTGCATTGGTCTTTGCCTTATCATACGCCCCAAAAATCATCTTTGCTTTTCCCGGATTGTTATACACCTTCCAATATCCGGAAAACAGACTGTCTTTTCCATCCTTTTCAATGAAACATTTCACATCATCAATTGGATAATCCAAAAATGCTCCTATCTCATGCGGAAAACAATTTCCCTCATCTGAATATCTGCAGACACGTGCCGACAGCCTCTGCAACATTTCTTCTGGCTCGTTTTCTTTATAACCATACGCATTTAAAAATTCCCGCACGTCAGTCCGGCTCAGATATTCTGTGAACGATTTGTGCCTGTATAGAAATACAAGACATTTTCCATGGTTCCTTGTAAGAATCCTGAATGTAATACCTGTCCCTTCCAAAACCTTCTGAAGCTCTCTGCTATTTTCTTCTGAAATATTTAAAATACAGGCAATCTTGATTCCTTTTAAAAATGGCGCACACTGCAGAACTAACTGAACTTGCAGGCTTTTCATATTATCCATTCCAGATAACATATAAGATACTACTTCCTTTGACATTACATATCCTCATATTCTTTAATTGAATTTGATTATCATTTGCATTTTTATAATATCACAGAAGTTAGTTGCGTGCAACCACATTATTTGAGCGTATTTTATCAAGAACAAAGAATGCGCCTTGGCGCATTCTCGCGCTGAGCGCGGTCGCTTGCGACATAATTCTCATTCGCGCGAGTGCGCATCTTCGCGGAGCGTTTTATTTCATAGGAAAGACCTTTTTAACAATTGCTTTAATATATTAACGCAACAAGGTCTTTCCTATGAAATAAAAATAGAAGTACCTTATTTGATACTTCTATTATTTCTACGGCTCTGCAATATTATACAATACCTTATTCAACATCTTTTCCAGAGCTTCTATTTCTTTTTTGTTCATTCCAATCGTTAACATCTTATCCAGCTTTCGCCTCTGCATCTCCATATGTCGCTGAATGTCATAAGCCTTCTCGGTCAGATAAATGTTTTTACAACGCTTATCCGTATTGCTGGGAACTGAAAGAATATATCCCTTTTCATCTAACCTTTTCAGTAATCCAGTCACAGTCGGATTTCGTAGATTCAATCCTTTTTCAATATCCCTCTGAGTCACTGCTTCCTTATCACAGTCGAACAGATAATCCAGTACTGCACACTGAGAAGCTGTAATGCCAAGCGTACGCAGCCGATTATTAAATTCTTTCTCATATACATTGTTAATCTGCTTGAACATAAATCCAATTGTTCTTTTCTTTTGCATACGCTACTTCCTTTCCCATTCATATTGAAGCATGTCTCTGCATTCTTGAAATCTGCACTCCACTATTTTATTATAATTTTTTTATTTCCCTTAATGCAAGTATAATTGCGACAGTTGCCGCTGTTCCGTCCGCAATCGGTCCTGCGTACATAACCCCATCAATCCCCATAAAAACCGGAAATATAAGGATCAATGGCAACAAAAACAAGATTTGCCTTGTCAGTGATACAACTGCCCCCAGTTTTGCTTTTCCAATTGCTGTAAAAAACTGTGAACTTACAGGATGAATACCATTCACAAATGTCATAAACATATATATCCTAAAATAGCGCTCTCCAAAATGGAAATATTCTTCGCTTCCATCCCCAAAGATACTGACAATATTTCGAGGAAATATCTGAAAACACACAAAGAAAATACAGCCAACTGTAAGTGCAATCTGCATAGCCCGCTTATACGTCTTTCGCACTCGTTCGTAATTTTGCGCTCCATAATTGAATCCCCAGATTGGCTGACACCCCTGTGCAAGACCGATACAGACTGCCATAAATACCATATTGACTTTGGCGATCACTCCAACACATGCCAATGGAATATCTGAACCATACACCGATAAAGAACCATAATATCTCAATGTATTATTCATCGTAATCTGTACAATCGCAATCGCAATCTGATTGATACATGATGCCATTCCAAGTGATGCAATTCCTTTGATATATATTCCACGCGGTTTCAGCATTTCCAGTGTCAGACTCATCTTTTTAAGTGACACAAAATATATGATCACCATGCCTCCGGAAAACACCTGTCCGATTACCGTTGCCCAGGCCGCGCCCTTAATCCCCCAATGGAATCCAAAAATAAATAAAGGATCCAAAATCGTGTTAATGAGTGCCCCTGTCAGCATACAAATCATAGAATATGTCGGGCTTCTGTCTGCACGAATCAGATGATTACCTCCTGTTGTCAGAATAAGAAACGGAATTCCAAACGCTGTAATTCCCGTATAATCCTGTGCATAGGGCAGAACATCTTTTGTCACTCCAAATATATGAAGCAAAGGATTAAGGAAACTTAATATAACCACTGCAATGACAACTCCACAAATCATCAGCATCGACAGACCCGTACCTACAAATCTGCAAGCACGTTCCTGTTCCCCGGCTCCCGCTGACAAATTATAATTCGATGCACTTCCGATTCCAAGAAGAAGTGCCGTTGCAGTACAGATGATAGAGATTGGAAATGCAATATTGGTCGCGGCATTTCCAAGAATCCCTACTCCTTGTCCGATAAAAATCTGATCTACAATATTATAAAGCGAACTAACAAGCATACTGATGATTGCCGGAATGGAAAATTTTAGAATCAATCGCTCGATCCGTTCTGCCGCAAGTGGATTATTCCTTACACTTTCTTCCACATACATGCCCCCATTTTCTAATATTCTCTGATCACACTGCTGATCTCACGGATTGTCTCCATGTCCTTCAAATGTTCCAATGAATCCAACATCTGATATTCCTTCACTGCTTCAGTTACAATAACCAGCTCAGCTATTCCACCATTTTCGCAGGCTTCTTTCTGCATGACTTTCGTAATGCTGACCTTATGAACTCCAAATACCATAGCAATAGATGCCAATACTCCTGGCTTATTATCCACTTGCATACGAAGGAAAAATTTATTTTTCACATTTTTAAAATCTTTAACCGGCGTCGTCCTATAACAGGTACAACTAATTCTTCCGGTACAATGATATTGGGTATCACGTACCACATCGATCACATCACCTACAACAGCACTTGCAGTTGGAAATTCTCCCGCACCACGCCCATAGAACATCACATCTCCCACTGCATCTCCATGCACAAATACTGCATTGAAAGAATCTCTTACTGATGCAAGCGGATGATTCTGTGAAATCATCATCGGATAGACACCGACTTCAATTCCATCTTCTGTATTATGGGCCACACCAAGCAATTTGATAACATTTCCAAACTCTTTTGCATATGCTATATCTCTTGCCGAAATTTTTGTAATTCCTTCTGTATATACATCCTTGAACACTACTCTGGAATGAAATGCGATGGAGGCCAGAATTGCAGCTTTACGCCCGGCATCCAGACCTTCAATATCCGCTGTCGGATCTGCCTCTGCATAACCAAGTTCTGTCGCTTTCTCAAGCGCCTCGTCAAAGTCCATATTATCTTCGAACATCTTTGTTAAAATATAGTTCGTCGTTCCATTCATGATTCCAATAACTTCATCAATCTCATTAGCTGCCAGACATTGTTTCAATGGGCGAATAATCGGAATACCTCCAGCTACAGCTGCCTCAAACAAAAAATCTACTCCGTGTTCTTCTGCTGCATCTAAAAGTTCTTTTCCATGTTCTGCTATCAAATCTTTATTAGCTGATACCACATTTTTACCTGCATTTAGCGCATCTAAAATCATAGTTCTTGCCGGCTCAATTCCACCCATCACTTCAATGACAAGCTGAATCTCATTGTCATCAATAATATCTCTCCAATTATCCGTAAGAAGAGAAGCGTCTACACCCTCTCGCTTTTTTTCTATGTTGTGCACAAGTATCTTTACAATTTCAACATCTGCACCCGCTTTTTTGCAAAATTCATCTTTCTGCTTCTCAATTAATTTATAAACACCACTTCCAACTGTACCAAGTCCTAAAAGCCCGATTTTTATCTTGTCTGGTTTGCTCATGTCTTCTGTCCTCCACTTTTTACGCCAACATTATTTCTTTCTAACATTCGACTCTCATATCATATCATAATTTTTTATTTTTCGCATGTTTTTCTATCTGTAATTGCAGAAGATCACAAATGTAATATAAGAATAAATCTGAAATCGAAAAAATCTCAATCCGAAGATTGAGATTTTTCAAGAGCGACAGACGGGGTTCGAACCCGCGACCCCGACCTTGGCAAGGTCGTACTCTACCAACTGAGCCACTGTCGCATTCATTATATCGTTCCGTTTGTTTCGTGTGTTCCTTGGAACAATACTTACTATACAGGATAACCAGCTTTTTGTCAACAGCTTTTTTTAATTTTTTTCAAAATTTTTGATGCAATATATTTTATTTCATTTTTTCACACATTTCCCCATATTTTCAAGAATAACACCAGTATGAGTATATGGAAAGTTTTTTATTTTCGCAAACTGGTTGTTTTTTATTTTTTTAACTGCTATGATAGACACAACGATGAATAACTCATATTCACAGGAGGTCCATTATGTCAGAGACAATTACAGAAGAAAAAATTACTGTAGAAGATACAGCCAAAGAGAATATAACTGAAGAGAATACAACTAAAGAAAATACTGCTTCTGAAAAAAACACAGTTACTACAACTACTTCACCGGCAGAACATACAGACACACAGACTACACAGACCACACAGACTGTTCAACCACAGGCTCCGCAGGCAAAAATCAACTTAGATTCTAAACCAGAGACGGATCCTTTTGATGAAGCCGAAAAAGAAAGAGACTCTTCCGGATTTTTTGCTCGTTTTTCTGGAAAAATTGCTAATATCCACTCCCGCCGTGAGGCAAAACTTGTACGTGATGAAATCATTCTATCTCGTATTCCGGACAAAGATCTTATGGAGTATTTAAAATTAGAACAAAAACGCTTGGATTCTCAACAACATGCCAGAGAAATTCGTGAAAAAAGAATTTGGATTGCTTTTCAGATGACGATTACTTTAATTGCCGCTGTTCTTATCATCTATTTTTTAAAAGACAGTCCTGCAATCTTGATTAGCATTTTGTATACTGCTGGTCTTTTAGTTGCTTTTAACATTTGGAATAAAAACAAAAATAATCATACACCAAAAGAATAAAAAAACTGGCGCTGATATAATCTGTATCAACGCCAATTTTTTATCATTATTTTTTTACTCTTCTACAGAAACTGAAAGTCCCAACTCTTCTAACTGTTTCGTATCGACTCTTGAAGGTGCTTCTGTCATAAGATCTGATGCATCTTTAATCTTAGGGAATGCTATCACATCACGAATGCTATCTTGTTTAGCCATAAGCATCACTAAACGATCCAGTCCATATGCAAGTCCTGCATGTGGTGGTACTCCGTACTTAAATGCTGTCAACAGGAATCCAAACTGCTCCTGAGCCTGCTCTGGTGTAAAACCAAGAACCTCGAACATCTTGCTTTGGATCTGCGGATTGAAGATTCTGACACTTCCTCCACCAATTTCATTTCCATTCAAAGTAATATCATATGCTTTTGCACGCACTCTTCCCGGATCACTGTCAATATACTGAAGATCTTCCTCCATAGGCATTGTAAATGGATGATGCATTGCCGTAAAACGATTCTGCTCCTCGTTCCACTCAAGAAGTGGAAATTCTGTAATCCACATAAACTTATATTCATTCTTATCCAAAAGTTCCATCTGACGAGCAAGTTCCAGACGCAGGGCACCTAACACATCCCATACAACTTTATTCTTATCTGCTGCAAAGAGAAGCAGATCTCCATTCTCTCCATCCATTGCCTGAATCAGATTCTTCTGTTCTTCTTCTGTCATAAATTTTGCAAAAGATGATTTTACAGTTCCATCTTCATGAATTGCAATATACGCCAGTCCTTTTGCGCCATAATCCTTTGCATAATCTACCAGCTTATCAATTTTCTTACGAGCCATACCGCCCTGTCCTTTTGCATTAATACCGCGGACAGTTCCACCATTCTCAATAGCCCCTTTAAATACAACAAATTCACTGTCTTTTACAACTTCTGTTACATTTACAAGTTCCATCCCAAATCTTGTATCTGGTTTATCAGAACCATAACGATCCATAGCCTCCTGCCATGTCATTCTTGGAATCGGAAGTGGTACCTCTACACCAAGAACCTCTTTGAAAATCATTGCAAGGAATCTTTCATTAACATCGATGACATCATCCACATCTACAAAAGAAAGCTCCATATCCATCTGAGTAAACTCCGGCTGGCGGTCTGCACGTAAGTCCTCATCACGGAAACATTTTGCAATCTGAAAATATCTGTCATATCCAGAACACATCAATAACTGCTTGAATAATTGAGGTGATTGAGGAAGTGCATAAAACTCTCCCTGATGAACACGGCTAGGTACAAGATAATCTCTTGCTCCTTCCGGTGTACTCTTAATAAGTACCGGAGTTTCAATCTCAAGAAATCCTTCATCCGCCATAAACTGACGTGCAAGAGTTGCTACTTTGCTTCTCATCATTAAATTACGCTGCATATCCGGTCTTCTAAGATCCAGATATCTATACTTCAAGCGAATCTCTTCTTTTGTCTTTGAATCTTCTTCAATCTGGAACGGAGGTGTCTCTGATTCAGAAAGCACACGAAGTTCCTCCGGAATAATCTCAATCTCTCCAGTTGTAATATTTTCGTTGACTGCACCAGAACGTTTTGCGACTTTTCCTACAACTGCAACAACATATTCAGAACGAAGCTTTGCTGCTTTCTCGATCAGTGCACCGTCTACACTTCCTTCATCAAATACGACCTGGATAATTCCTGAACGATCTCTTACATCTACGAATACGAGACCTCCTTTGTTACGATTTTTCTGTACCCAACCCATGATTGTGACCGTCTCGCCAACATTGGCAGCTGACAGTTCTCCACATCTATGCGTTCTCTTTAAGCCCTGCATTGACTCTGCCATTTTATTTATCTCCTTTTTACCTTGTACTTATCTTATCTACAGCTTGTCTACGGAATCTGCATAGCAGTCTATGATTTCCGCATATCCATCTTCTACAAGCTGATCTTTCTGGAATTTTTTATTTTTCTTCATATTCACAATTAACACTTGCTTTCCAAATTCACGATCTTTTTTTGCAAGAGCAAGTACCTTAAGCATTGCTTCTTTTGGAAGTTTCTTTTCCAGAAGATATGCTTTCTTTGTACGTCCACCCGGAACCTGGTATCCATTCTCCAGAAGAAGCATAACGATTCTTTCAAATCCAATTGAAAAACCACATGCCGGTGTATCTTGACCGGTAAACTTACCAATCATCTTATCATAACGTCCGCCTCCGGCAACCGAACCGCCAAAGTCATCCATTGTTACTTCAAAAATAGTTCCTGTATAATAAGACTGTCCTCTCACAAGAGTTGGTGTAAACTGAAGTTTAAAATCACATTCTTTTGCTGCCTCTACGCTTGACATGATCAGTTCCAGTCCCTCTGCTGTCTCGGAACTCAGATAATCACCCAGTTTCTCTTTCAGATAGCGAACACCGGACACATCAGAAGCAACTTCATCGAACAATGAAAGATATGTTTCAACATTTTCTTTTGCATACCCCAGCTCTTCTAATTCTGTTGCAACACCTTGCGCACCAATCTTATCCATCTTATCCAGCACAACAAAAACCTCGTCATAATCCGCCTCTTTAAAACCACTATAAGCAGCCATTGATTTTAGAATGTTACGGTCATTAATGCATACTGTAAAGTTTTTAAAATCAAGCTTTCCAAGCATAGATGTTGTAGCCAGGATCAGCTCAATCTCTGCAAGATTAGATGCCTCTCCTAAAATATCAATATCACACTGTACAAACTGACGAAAACGTCCTTTCTGCGGACGGTCAGCTCTCCATACACTTCCAATCTGAAGTGCCTTGAAAGGAGACGGCAATTCATTCGCATGGTTAGAATAATATCTTGCAAGAGGAACCGTCAGATCATAACGAAGTCCTCCGTCTACAAGATCATTTTCCTCTTTTGCCTCATCTATCTTCAACTTTTCTCCACGTTTCAAAATCTTAAAGATCAGTTTTTCATTATCTCCCCCCTGTTTGCTGCACAGGTTCTCAATATGTTCAACGCACGGAGTCTCCATAGACTGGAATCCAAATGTCTTATAGGTATCTTTAATCAGTGCGATCAAATAATCTCTGATTTCCATCTCTGCCGGCATTACATCTTTCATACCGGTCACTGGTTTCTTCTTTAACGCCATAGCCATTCTCCTTTTCGTTCTATCATCTCATCTACCCGGCTAATATAAGCATCAATTGCTTTTACATTCTCCTGCCGGATCAGGCTAGTCTTTTTCTTCTTTTTACTTTCAGGATTTATCACAGGTTCTTTTAGTACGATCTTTGTCGATGCACCGGCACCTGCTGCAATAATAGATTGCTTTTCCTCCATAATTAGTATATTGTATATTCCTGCTTTGTCAACCTTTGCATAGCCTACATTTTCAAAATTTCCTGCAATATTCTTCTGTCGATACAGATAATATGGGAAAAGTCCCATCTCATGTGCTGCATTTCTGCACATGTCCACCATAATTCCTATATCATCAGAAATCCTTCTTACTTTTTTTCCTTCCCGCTCTTCCTGACCCATTTTCGCTGCGCGTTTTATTGCAAGCGAATGAACCGTCAGATTATCCGGCCCAAGTAACGCAATCTGTCTTAAAGTGTCTTCCATATCTGCAGGCACCTCTCCCGGAAGCCCTGCAATAATATCCATATTAATATTATCAAATCCTAGCTCTCTTGCCATCTCAAAAGCTTCATAAACCTGTTTTACCGTATGCTTTCTCCCAATGATGTCCAGTGTTTTTTGCTGCATGCTCTGCGGATTGATAGAAATTCTGCTAATCCCATGGTCTTTAATTACCTGAAGTTTCTCTCTTGTAATACTATCTGGGCGTCCAGCTTCCACTGTAAACTCCAACAGATCATCTGTAACAAAATTATGATCAATGCACGTAAGCAGACGATCCATCTGTCTGGCACTAAGTGTCGTTGGTGTTCCTCCGCCCATATAAATAGTATCCGTTTTTCTACCTTGTGACATCCGGGCAATTGCCTGAAGTTCTCTTGTTAAAGCATCCAGATACTCATCAACCTTATTCTCCCAGTCCCCCAGTGCTCCTGAACTAAATGAACAATAACTACATACCGTCGGACAAAATGGGATTCCTACATATAAGCTATATCCCTGTTCATAATCCAACTGATCTAAAAGCTTTTTTTCTCGTCCGGCAATCTGCCATGCAAGATGTGCCTTTTCTTCACTTACAAGATTTTCTTTTCTAAACCATGGAACAAACGTATCCTCTGTCATACCTTCTTCTAATTTCTTCATTGCAATTTTAGTCGGTCTGACTCCCATGAGCATCCCCCAGGCAAGCTTTTTACCACTTTGCTCTGCCAGTTTTTGGTACAATGTTCGATCAATCCATTTCTTCAACACGGATTTTTCTATCATCTTATCAGCCAGGAAGTACTGTGTCTCACCACTATCTTTAACTCCAACGCTGACTTTCCACTCGATTTTTAATACATCTTCCTCTTCTTGGTCCATGGTTGAGTTTTTTTGTACAAATTCCACGGTTACATAATTAGAGGCTTTTTCGTCCACAGAAGACGAAACCGTCTCCTGTGGATAAAAAGCCTTCACCATATGATATGCATTATATACAAATGTCTCTTGACTGCATATAACCCGAATCATGCTTAACCCTCCTGTACATATGGATTATGGAGTTTTTCATACTCAATCTTAGTTTCACCCATATGTCCCGGATATACAATTGTATCATCCGGAAGTGCAAATAAACGTTCTCTCACAGAACGAATAATTCCTTCCTGACTGCTGTTTGGGAAATCTGTACGTCCAACTGAACGCTGAAATAACGTGTCCCCGCTAAATACCGCATGCTCACTCGGCAAATAATAACAACATCCTCCCATTGTATGCCCCGGTGTATGAATCACTTCAATCTCCTCACCTGCAAGTTGAAGTTTCTGTCCATCTTTTAATGGCTTTGCACCATCAAAAGAATAACCTTTCGTGTAAGAAGAAGACAGATTTAATTTTGGATCTGTCATAATTGCAAGATCATCTTCCTCTACATAAACTGGGATATCCCAATTTTCTAAAATAGAATCAATTCCCATAATATGATCGAAATGTCCATGTGTCAAAAGAATTGCAACAAGATTCAGTTTTTCTTCCTCAATATAGGCAGTAAATTTTTTAGAATGTCCGCCCGGATCAATTACAACTGTATCCTTTGTCTCTTCATTTATCAAAAGGTAACAATTTGCCCCCAAAATTCCAAGGGGAAATTTTTCTATCTTCATCGTTCTTCTTTCCTCCCTAACCTGTTGCTCTTTCAATATCAATCACATCATCGATCTGACGCAATTTTCCTATTACTTTTGCCAGTTCTTCGCGGCCATGTACAATAAATCCTGCTTCTATAGTCGCTGTCCCTTGCTTATTCGTTCTGATGTTCAGTGATTTTACATCCATCTCCATCTCTGTAAATACTTTTGATATACTCATCAGAAGTCCCTGGCGGTCTCTTGCATACATCTTAATCTCAGCAAGGTACTGTCCTCCCGTTTCTTCTGCAACATCACCTTCCCATTCCGCCGGAATCAGTCTTGCACGTTCTGCTTCCGTCAGATGGATCATATTAACACAGTCTGTACGGTGAATGGACAATCCTCGTCCTCTTGTAACGAATCCAACTATCTCATCTCCCGGTACTGGATTACAACATCTGGAGAAACGTACAGCCACATCATCAATTCCTTTGACTACAATTCCACTCTTTGATTTTGCGATGTGTACTTTATTCTTCGATGCCTCTGCAACTTTCTCAAGAACAATTTCATCTGTCAGTTCTTGTTTATGGTCTTTTCCATATTCTTCAGCAAGGCGGTTTACAACCTGACCTTCCTTTAATCCTCCATGACCAATAGCTGCAAGTACGGAATCCCAGTCTTTAAAACCATATTTTCGTTGTACGATTTCTTCGTACTTTGGTTGAAGAAGATTCGTGATATTTAAAGATTTGGCTTTGCAATAAGCAACCACCATCTCTTTACCACGAATAATATTACTCTCTTTAAATTCCTTCTTAAACCACTGATTGATTTTATTCTTCGCCTGTGTACTCTTAACAATATTCAACCAGTCACGGCTCGGTCCTCTGGAATTCTGAGAAGTCAAGATTTCAATTCTGTCACCATTCTGAATCTTATAATCAATCGGAACCAGTTTACCATTCACTCTGGCTCCTACCATCTTATTACCGACTGCACTATGGATGGAATAAGCAAAATCAATCGGTGTAGAGCCAGTCGGAAGATTCTTAACATCTCCTTGCGGCGTAAAACAGTACACGTCATCTGCAAACAGATCCAAATCACCCTTGATCAGATTCAGGAACTCTTTGTTATCTGACATATCTCTCTGCCACTCCAGAATCTGTCTGAGCCAGCTCATCTTCTCTTCTTCTGCCAGCACACCTTTCTTGCTTCCACCGGATTCTTTATATTTCCAATGGGCTGCAATACCATACTCCGCTGTCTTATGCATCTCCTGTGTACGGATCTGAATCTCAAATGGCTGTCCGACCGAACTCATCAAAGTCGTATGCAGAGACTGATACATATTCGGCTTTGGCATAGCAATGTAATCTTTGAAACGTCCCGGAATCGGCGTGTAAATCTCATGAATGATTCCAAGTGCCGCATAACAGTCCTTTACTGAATCTACGATAATACGCACTGCAAACAAATCATAAATCTGATCCACCGTCTTATCTTGATTGACCATCTTCTTATAAATGCTGAAGAAATGTTTTACTCGTCCATTCACATCGGCTTTGATTCCTGCATTTTTCATATGCATAGACACTTCTTCTACAATCTGCTGAACAAATTCTTCACGCTCTGTCTTTCTTGCATTAATCTGATTGACCAGATCAAAGAATACATCCGGTTTTAGATATTTTAATGACAAATCATCCAGTTCGGTCTTGATCTTAGAAATACCGAGTCTTCCAGCGATAGGTGCATAGATATCCATTGTCTCACGAGCTTTTTCCTGTTGCTTCGCCGGCGTCATAAATTGAAGTGTCCGCATATTATGCAATCGGTCTGCAAGCTTGATAATGATTACTCGGATATCCTTTGCCATCGCAAGGAACATCTTTCTTAAATTCTCAGCCTGAAGTTCCAGTTTATCTGCTGAATAAGAGACACGGCCAAGCTTCGTAACACCATCTACAAGTAGTGCCACCTCTTCGCCGAACTCCTCTTTGATATAATCCTCACCGATCTGAGTGTCTTCGACTACATCATGCAAAAGTGCTGCAATAATTGTCTCCTTATCCATCTCAAGATCTGCCAGTATAATCGACACCCATAGCGGATGGATGATATATGGCTCTCCTGATTTTCTTTTCTGTTCTCCATGCGCTTTTTTTGCCAGATTATATGCCTTCTCGATCTGAGTAACATCCGCAGATGGATGGTACTTTTGAATACGGGCAATTAACATGTCATAAAGTTTATCCGGATTATCATAATCCGCTTCCTGTTTAATTCCGTGTCCGTCTACGATCTGAAGCTTCCCTCTCGTATCCTTTGTCAATGCTTCCGGAGCAATCTTTCCATCCAAAGACTCATAGGTTGTTGTTTTCTCTGACATATTAACGCCTCCTTCCCTCTCTACTCTCTCTTATCTTTATTTTCCCGGATAGACAATGACGGAATCAATGTCATACCCCTGTAATTTATCTCGTCCATGAAGACCTGCCAGCTCCATCAGGAACACTGTCTTTACTACTTTTCCTCCAAGACTCTCTATCAATTTGATCATCGCCTCATTGGTTCCACCTGTAGCAATCAGATCATCAATAATAACCACTTTCTGTCCCGGCTTGATTGCATCTTTATGCATCTCAATGGTGGCTGTACCATATTCCAGCTCATATTCTATAGATACTGTCTCTCTTGGAAGCTTCCCTTTTTTGCGAATCGGAATAAATGGTTTTTTCAGATTATAAGCGATCGGTACTCCGAATATAAATCCTCTGGACTCTGGTCCGACTACAATATCAAAATCCAGTCCTTCCAGCTTTTCCTGCATCAAATCTATTGCAAGATGCAGTCCCTCAGCATCCTGAATCACACTTGTCACATCTCTGAATATAATTCCAGGCTCCGGAAAATCCGGAATACTTACTACATAATCTTCTATTGATTTCATGATCCTTTTCTCCTCTTCTTCTCTTTCAAGGTAAAGTATATCGTTTAGTATATCATTAATTTGTTCATTTTTCAAAAAAAATCTACCGATAATGAGTAATTGTAATCTGTTTTTTTCTTTCTCCACGAAATTCATTTATTCCAGGATAAAATGTAATGGACATTTTACCATTATTTTTCTCACATTTATCTGCAAATTCCTGTGCATCCCGAAAGCAGAGTGCCTCTACCTGATTGCCTGCAAAATCAACTGCTATTGCTTTTGCTGTATTTTTATTTTTCCCTATTATCTTCAAATCGTGTATTATAACATCTCTGGCAGCAAAAACAGGCTTTACATTACCTTTTCCAAATGGTTCTAAGCAAGTAAGTTCTTCTATGAACTGTTCTGTCACACAAGAAAATGGTAATTCCATATCAATCACTACTTTTTCTGTCAACTCTTCTTCTGAAAGCATACACTGTTCATTTAGCCTTTTTCGAAATTCATCCACTTTTTCTTTTTCCAAAGACAACCCGGCCGCCATTGAATGTCCGCCGAATTTCGTCAGTAGATCACTACATTTTACCAGCTCTTCATACATCGAATAATTCTCAATAGATCTTCCAGATCCTTTTACTCCTTCTTGTGCATCTGTCAGCACAAATACCGGGCGATAATAATTCTCTCGGACACGTCCAGCCACAAGTCCCGCAAGGCTCTCGTGACAATCCGGCAAATAAATCACAAATACTTTATCATTGCAGATTGAACTTTGCTCTACCTGCCGCATTGCCTCGTCAACAACACGATCTGTCATATCTCTGCGACTTTCATTTAATGCTTTCAAATCTCCTGCCAGAACATCTGCTTCTTTTTTTGTTTTAGCACGTAAAAGAGCCAACGCTCGCTTTGCTGTATCCAGCTTACCGCTGGCATTCAGACATGGAGCCAATATGAAACCAATATGATATGCCTGCATTTTCTTATCTTCGAGTCCAATACATTCTATCAATGCACGTAATCCCAGATTCGAAGTCCGCTCCAGCATTTCAAGTCCTTGCTTTACAAGGATTCGATTTTCATCCACAAGATCCATCACATCTGCCACTGTTGCTATCGCTACATTTTCCAATAAATAATCAAGATCTGAAGCATCCTGCCCACTTGCTTCACACAGAGCTTCTACTAGTTTATACGCAATTGCAGCTCCACACAATCCTTTAAATGGGTACTCACACTCTTTTTGTTTTGGATCCACAACAGCATCTGCAGCCGGCAAAATATATGTTCGCCCATTATCATCATCCTTATATGGAATCTCATGATGATCTGTCACAATAATCGTCATACCAAGTTCTTTACCATATTGAATTTCTGACAAAGCAGAAATTCCGTTATCACATGTAACAATCGTATCAATTCCATCCTCATGCGCACGATCGATCAAATGCTGATTTAATCCATAACCATCTTGAATCCGGTCTGGAATATCGCTGTCTACAACGGCTCCTAATTTTTCCAGTCCTTCCATTAAAATATAAGTAGCATTGATTCCATCACAATCATAATCTCCGATTACACGAATTTTTTCTCTGTTCTGAATCTTCTCCTGCAGAATTTCCACTGCCTGAGCCATTCCTTTCATCTGCATTCCATCATAAAGTTCTGCAATTGTCCCATTCAGATACTGCTCAATCGATTCTTCACCAATTACATCCCGATTACGAATCAGACAGGCAAGTCTTGGGCTAATATGAAATTTCTTGCTGATCGCCTCAAAATCGGCACCCTTTCTAAGCAAAACCCATCGTTCCATACTCTATATTGCTCCTATAATAAATTCAAGTCGACTATGATTAACATTTATAAAAGAACAGCTTCGTCATAAAAATACAACGATAGCTGTTCTTAATTTTCATTTTATTCGCTTATTTGTTGTCAAAACGCTTCATTACATACCACAAAGCTCCTGTAATACATACAGAAGAATAAGCTCCGCATACAACTCCGACCATCAGTGGAAGTGCGAATTCTTTAATTGAGCTTACACCCATAATGTAAAGTACTGCAACCATAACAAATGTTGTCAGAGATGTATAAATACTTCTTGTCAGTGTCTGTGTGATACTCTTATTAACGACTAGAGCAACATCACTACTCTTTGTCTTACCACGCATTTCCTCACGAATACGGTCAAAGATAACGATTGTCGCATTGATTGAATATCCTACAATTGTCAGCATACATGCGATAAATGTATTACCAACAGAGATTCTTGCAATTGCATAAAATCCTACTACTACAAGTACATCATGTAAAAGCGCAAGTACTGCACTGGTCGCGAAACGAATATCTTTAAATCGGAACCAAATATACAGAAGCATACAAATTGTTGCAATGATAACTGCGATAACTGCATCTCTTCTCATCTCACTACTTACTGCTGAACTGATATTCTCTGCTGTGATCTTAGATTCATCCACACCAAATTTATCGACCATAGCCTGGTTCAATGCTTCACGCTTATCAAGATCTAATGTCACAGTCTTGATGATAACCTGATTAGTTCCTGATACCTTCTGAGTCTGAACATTCTTATCTCCAGTCACTTCTTCTACAACCGGAACAATTTCTTTGTCAATCTCATCAATTGAATAGTCCTTGTCAAATGTTACATTTGTAGATGTACCTCCCTGAAATTCAAGGCTGTATGCAAATGCTCCTTTTCCTCTTCCTGCATTGATTCCTATTGTGACAAGGCCAGCTGCGATCAAGACAATTGAAATTGTAAAGAAAATTTTCTTCTTTGCAAGGAAATTAATTGGTTCACGCTCTTTCTTTGGACGATAATACAGTTTTTCACTTCTAAATCCAACTGCATAGAAAGCATTGACAATCAATCTTGTAATTACAAGTGCAGTGAACATAGACGCAATAATACCAATTGCAAGTGTCTGTGCGAATCCCTTAACTGTACCTGATCCTTTAAACCAAAGCACTGCTGCTGCAATCAAGGTTGTTACGTTTCCGTCCACAATTGCAGATAAAGCTTTCTGGAAACCGATTTTCAGAGAATTCTTTACACTTCTTCCACGAGCCATCTCCTCACGCACACGCGCAAAGATAATAACATTCGCATCAACTGCCATACCAATACCCAGAATAATACCGGCAATACCAGGCAGTGTCAAAGTAACTTCAAATGCATTCAAAATTACAAGTACAAGTCCTGTATAGATCAAAAGCGCAAGTCCTGAAGCAAGTCCCGGCAAAAGATATACACAACACATAAATACAAATACAATTGCAAGTCCGATTGCTCCGGCTTTTAAACTTGTTGAAACAGCCTGCTCACCAAGCTGAGCTCCGACAACGTTAGAACGCAATTCTTTCAGTTCCAGTTTCAGTCCACCGATACGGATTGTAGAAGCAAGAGCATCTGCTTCCTCATATGTCATATTACCGCTGATCTGAGCCTGTCCATTTGTAATAGCTGCCTGTACATTCGGTACACTTACAAATGCTCCGTCATAATAAATACCGATACTCTGGCTTGCTGCCAGCGCTTTTGTTGTTGCATCAGCAAACTTTGTAGTACCATCTTTTGTAAATGTCAAAGATACTACATTCTCTTTCTTCTTTGTCAGCTGATTTTCCGTCGTAGCTGCCTGTGCACTTTTTACGTCATTACCACTCAGCACAATAGAACCATCTGACTGTAACTCCTCAATTGTCTTGTTGAGTTGATAATCTTTGGATGCATCTCCTGTACTGTTCACCTGACTATAGTTTGCTGAACCGTCACTTCCGGTCTGTGCAATAAAATACAGTGAACCTGGCTGTCCGAGTTCATCCAGGATTTTGTTGGCATCTGTTACACCAGGAATTTCAATATTGATACGATCATTTCCCTCCTGATATACACTCGCCTCTGTACTGTACTGTTCCACACGCTTTTGCAGCTTGTAAATAGTATCGCTCATCTCCTCATCAGTCGGATTGTCATCCTTTACCTGATAGGTGATACTTACACCACCGGCAAGGTCCAGACCAAGCTTGATATTCTTCATCGCGCCTGTATGGCCTTTTCCGAATCCAACAAGGGTTGTGAAACCAAGCAGTACAATCAAGGCTGCTGCCATAATAAGACTAAGTATTCCTCTGCTTTTTTTCATGTTTTACTTCCTTTCTCTTTCTTCCATTCCTTCAAAGGATTCTATGTTACACATTATGCATCTGCCAGTGCTGCTTTGATCATAATGGCACATTCTACACGCTTACGCTGCATCTCACAGCCAATATCATATGTATCATGAATAGTTCCGTGGAAATTATAAGAATTTGCCATACATCCACCACTACAATAGAATTTTGCAAAACAATTCTTACATTTTTCTTTTGAATAAACGCTGCAGCCTCTGAAATCATCGGCAATCTCAGGTTTTACAATTCCATCGTCTACATTTCCCATAAGGAACTCTTCTTTACCTACAAACTGATGACATGGATAAAGATCTCCCCAAGGCGTTACAGATAAATATTCTGTTCCCGAACCACAACCAGACATACGTTTCATAACACATGGGCCACCCTCAAGGTCAACCATAAAATGGAAGAAATTGAATCCTTCCCCTGCTTTTTCACGCTCGATCATAATCTTTGCCAATTTGTCATACTCTTCCATAATCTGCGGAATATCTTCTTCACGGATTGCATACGGATCGGATTCATCTCCTACAACCGGCTCAATAGACATCTGCTTAAATCCAAGATCTGCAAAATGCATAATATCATTGGAAAAGTCCAGATTATTTCTTGTAAATGTACCTCGGATGTAATATTTCTCCTGATTACGACTCTCCGCCAATTTTTGGAACTTCGGTACGATCAGATCATAACTTCCTTTTCCATTACGGAATGGACGCATCTTATCATTAACCTCTTTTCGTCCATCCAGACTGAGTACAACATTATCCATCTCTTTATTGATAAATTCCTGAATCTCATCATTCAGAAGTACACCATTTGTAGTAACTGTGAATCTGAAATGCTTGTCATGAATCTTTTCCTGCTCTCTTCCATAAGCTACCAGATCTTTAACAACCTGCCAGTTCATAAGCGGCTCACCGCCAAAGAAATCCACTTCCAGATTTCGTCTGCTTCCGGAATTTGCAATCAGAAAATCCAATGCCTTCTTTCCAACTTCATAGCTCATAAGTGCGCGTCTGCCATGATACTCGCCTTCTTCAGCAAAGCAGTATCGACAGGCCAGATTACAATCATGCGCAATGTGGAGACACAATGCCTTTACAACTGTCTTTCTCTTCTTTACGACCGGAACAAGATATGCAAACTCGTCATTTGAAAATAATTTACCGCCCTCTGTCAACTCTATGACATCATCAAGAGCATCCCTTAAATCTTCTTCACTATATTTTGCCCCCAGCTGATTTTTCAAATTCTCCCAAGTAGAATCACTCTTCAAACTCTCAACTGTCGGTTCTTCTTCCGGCTCATTTAATACAGCAATCACATCGTAACACAGGTCATCGACCACATGCACGGCACCACTATATACATCCAGAACGATATCATATCCATTATTCTTATACTGATGAATCACCGTAATATTCTCCTCTCAATTTATTCTGTCATCATTTTTATTCATTGAGACTTTCTCTGATATAGAAAGTCTTTACACGCTGATTTAATAGCACAGAACAGAGACAGCGACCTTTTAAGACCGCTGTCTCCTGGTTTTTACCTATGTTCTTTTACTTATTTGCACTGCTCACAGGTCTGATTTCCTACTGTACAGGATGTCTTGCATGCTGACTGGCAAGATGTCTGACATTCGCCACAGCCGCCTTTTTTCACTGTCTTGTTCAGAGTCTGTGTATTCAATGTTTTCACATGTTTCATCACTACATTCCTCCTTGCCTTTGTTTGACTTTTATAAGTATAGCATTATCCTTTCTTTTTCGCAATCTTTTTATCTGAATCATTATACAGAATCGTTAATTTTTAATTATTCCCGTTAATATTTTAATTACTGTCCGGATTGTAGATTTTTAATTTTTCCTATGTTACACTGACGTTAGATTACAAACGAATCAGAAATTGCCACCATAATCAATATGTCTTATAGGAGGTAAAAATATGGCAATTTCAATTGGTATTAACGGATTTGGACGCATCGGACGCGTCGCACTCCGTATTGCTATCAGTCAACCAGATACTTTCAAATTATGTGGAATCAATGTAAGGAATGCAGACCTTGAATATATGGTCTACATGATTCGTTATGATTCAACTTTCGGACGTTTTCAAGGGGAACTTGGAAGTTATGAACACGGTCTTATCATTAACGGGCAAAAGATTCCTGTCTTTACAGAGGCAGATGCTTCTGCTATTCCGTGGGGATCTTGCGGTGCTGAATACATTATCGATGCAACAGGTGCTTTCTGCACGACAGCAAAGGCAAGTGCTCATTTACAAGGTGGTGCAAAAAAAGTTATTATTTCCGCACCGGCAAAAGATGACGAGACACCGACATTTATCATGGGAATCAATCACACCGGATACTCCAAAGATATGCATGTTATATCCAATGCATCCTGTACAACCAACTGTCTCGCTCCGATTTGCAAAGTACTGGAAGACAACTACGGAATCGAGTATGGACTGATGTCTACCATTCATGCTGCAACTGCAAAACAGAAAGTCGTAGACAGCCGTTCTGTCAAAGACTGGCGTACCGGAAGATCTGCTTTTGGCAACCTGATTCCATCCACTACCGGAGCGGCTAAAGCAATCTCTCTTGTCATTCCTTCTTTAAAGGATAAGATGAGTGGTATTTCCTACCGTGTTCCAACTTCAGACGTCTCCATCGTCGATCTGAACGTTGCATTAAAAGAGCCTGCATCTTACGAAGATATCTGTAAAAAAGTCCGGGAGGCCTCTATGACATCTTTGTCCGGCATTCTGGATTATGTGGATGATGAAGTTGTTTCTTCTGATTTTATCGGGGATTCACATGCTTCTATCTTTGATGCAAGACAGGGAATTCAAGTAAATTCTCATTTCTTTAAGGTCATTTGTTTCTATGATAATGAATGGGGCTATACAAGTCAGATTTTCCGTCTTATTCAATACATGGACCAAGTTGATCACAATTCATAAGTTTTTAGGATGATCCTAACACAATTTTTGTATGTGGCAGATATTTTCTGATTCAAACTGTAACTATCAATGATTATACTTTCTGTAAGGGACATATACATTCGTCATTACGATTATGAACCATACGGCAAAAAGCTGCATGTACCTGATACTTTTCAGTAACAGATATATGCAGCTTTTTCTTATGAAATCATTCCACCAGTCATACCTCCGCCTACACACAAAAGCAGTGCTGTGACAACACTCACACTATCTCCATTCAAACTTCGATAAACTCCAAGCGTAATCGCCAAAAGTAATGAAAAATAAATAAGTCCAAGCATCAGCCCCCACAAATATCTTTTTTCTTCTGTCAGCTTTCCAATAATGATTCCTCCGATCAGTGTAGACACTACATAAATTCCGACGATTGCCGCTGAAATGATCTTTTCATTCAATTCAAATCTGTACATGAAAAATGTCAGTGCCAATAATAGAACTCCGGTCACAATATAGGAAGCCAAAAGTGCTTTTATCATCCACATGATTTTTTCATGTTTTCTCAACTTTTTTTCCATCTAACCCCTCCTTGTCTACCACAAGTTATGTGCTGACAAAAAGGATTATGACATTTTCTCATTAAAATTTCATTGTTCCATCTGCTTTCCAAGAAATCCTGCTGCACAGGCACCGAGCTTCTGCTCTAATTTTGTGAATTTATTATTTTCATCCACAGACAACAAAAGTACCGCTCCTACTATATCTCCTTCACAAATAATCGGAGTTATAGATTCCCAAATATAATCCTTCTCTTGTTCCCGAAATACCCGAATATATTTTTCCTCATCCGATTTCGCAAGAATCGTATTTCGTTCCTCAAGTTTTCCTTGTAAGGTCTTGCTGATATACTTCTCCTGCACTTCTTTTCTTCCGTTTCCAGAAGCAGCTACTACTTGATCCATATCACAGATACACACCAGACATCCTGCTTCTTTTGCCAGACTATCTGCATACATTCCTGCAAAAGATGCAAGTTCTCCGATTGGTGAATATTTTTTCAAAATAATTTCACCTTCTCTGTCTGTAAAAATCTCAAGTGGATCTCCCTCTCGGATTCTTAAAGTTCTTCGTATTTCTTTCGGTATGACCACACGCCCCAGGTCATCAATTCGACGTACAATTCCAGTTGCTTTCACTACTTTTTCCTCCATGAACTAATTCCTGCATAGCTTATTCTTCTTTTTATGCCAGCATTTTCTTTTAGTTCTATTATGTGGAAATGTATCAAAATTATTCTTCGTCTTTTACTTCTTCTCCTGCGAGTTTCAAAATATCTTCCACTGCATCTTCTGTAATCCCCATACGTTGTGCAACTTCATCTACGGAAACTTTTCTTCCATATTCTTCTTTCATACTTTTAATCGTCTCATCCAGATCATTTACACGATCGACCATTTTTTTATCCCGACGTTTTTCTTCTGCATGTGATTCCAGCATCACTCGTATTCCGGCGCGTACTGCATCCAGTACTTCCGACTCATTTGCTTTTTCATTTTCACTCAAATACAACATCAGGCTGACATTTCCTTCCTGAATCACATCTCCGATAAAAACACCAGAAACATGAAGTCTTACAGCCTCTTCTACAACTTTCGGAAAATAATACGCCAACGCTGCTTCCTGTTCATTTGTTTTTGGCATCTTTTCTATATCAATCAGATACTCTGCCACATAATCTTTTTCCTGCTGACTTAAAGTGTCTTTTTCTTCTCCAGAAGAATCTTCTGTCTTTCCTTCATACCCCACTACTTTCACTTTCTGGGACATCAAAAATTCGCTGACCAGATTCATCTGTTCAGCATTAAGGTTATCTTCCTGAAAAAACAATTCTACTTCCTGCTGCGTCATTCGATTTTCCTTGTTCGCTGCAATCGCAAGAAGCTCTCCTAATTTTTTCTGAAACTGGGCTCTGTCTGCCATATCAACTCTCCTCTTCGCTCATATTATTGTTCCATTTTAACGCAAGGTTTATACTCCTTCAAGAGAAAAATCAGGGATAAAACTTTCTTTTGCAGTTTCTCCCTCTTGGATAAAAGCCTGTTCTACACCTAAGTCAATTGCATAATCCAGTAGAACATCATATGCTTTTTTTGACACCTTTTTCGACAACTCCGGATACCTTTCCCGGTCTAACGTCTCAAGCGGCGTATATTGATTCATCAGACTCATATAGATTTGATTGCCATAAGTTTCATATAGATATTTTACAATTTTTCTTGCATCACGCAGACACCCGGGTAATAATAAATGACGTACAATAACTCCTTTTTTCATTATTCCCCGTTCATCGAATACCGGCATTCCATTCTGTCTTACCATCTCTTTTAATGCTGCTTTTGCTACTTCCGGATAATCCGCTGCTTTCGAATATTTATTTGCATGCTCATTATCCAGATATTTAAAATCCGGCATATAAATATCCACGTATCCTTCCAACATCCGTAAAGTATCAACCTTCTCATATCCACTTGTGTTATATACAACCGGAAGATTCATTCCCCTTTGTCTTGCCAGATCCAGTGCCTGAATAATCTGTGGAACAAAATGTGTCGGCGTTACAAGATTTATATTATTAGCACCTTGTCCCTGTAATTCCAGAAATATATCAGAAAGACGCATAATACTTACTACTTTCCCAATCTCACTGTTCGCTATATGAAAATTCTGGCAATACACACATCTGAGTGTACACCCTGAGAAAAAAACAGCTCCTGAGCCTTCTCTCCCGGAGATACACGGTTCTTCCCACATATGAAGCGCAGCCCTGGAGAGCCGGACTTCATCCGACTCTCCACAAAAGCCACGCTTTCCTTCATTTCTCATAATTTGACATTGTCTTGGGCAAAGTTCACACCCATTCACTATACAACCTGTCCTTTCGCAATAAATACAGGAAATGTCTCATCACCTTTTAATTCTTTTCCATCCGTGATCTGTACATTCTTATCAGAAATAATATATTCCAGTTTCGCATTTTCTCCTATGACTGTATCCTGCATTAAAACGCAATTTTTTACCTTTGCACCTTTTGCAATTTTTACGCCACGGAATAAAATACTGTTCTCGACCTCTCCCTCGATCACACAACCATCGGCAACCATGACATTACTTGCTTTTGAATTGCCGATATATCTGGTCGGATTATCATCACGGATCTTCGTATAAATTGGATTTCCAGTAAAAAGTTCTTCTAGATTCTTATCATCTAAAAGTTTCATATTCTCATCAAAATAACTCTTTAATCCGGTTATTCTAGCTACATATCCTTTGTGCTCATAGGACATAACTTTAAATTTATCCAGATTCGGATTCAAGATATCACGTTCCAGATACGTTGCTCCACGCATAAAAAATGTATTAATTGTGTCAATCAGCCATTCACGATTAGCAATATAAATATTCATGGAATAATTCTGAACACCCTGTTCCTCTTTATTGATATAAATATTTTCCACTCTGTCACCATTTAACTTAAGCGTATAATAGAGACCTTTTCTCGCATCTTCTGTTCCGGTCAGCTCTTTTGGAAGTTCCTGCTTTTTATAAGACATGGTGATATCTGCACCTGTTTCAATATGTCGTTCAATCAATGCATTAAAATCAAAGTTTGCAGCAATATTAGTATCAGCCATGATCACATAGCTTTCTTTTCTTTTTCGTAAAACCGGCAAGATATTAGAAAGAGCCTCCACACGACCTCCCCCCATCATTCCAATTGTCTTCTGTGCAAATGGTGGGAAGATACTAAGTCCGCCATTCTTACGACTCAAATCCCACTCACGGCCACCGCCAAGATGATCTACGAGTGAATGGTAATTCTCACGCACAAGGATTTCTACTGTATCAATTCCGCAGCCAACCATACTGGACAGAAGAAAATCAATCATTCGATAACGACTTGCAAATGGAATTGAAGCCATCAATCTCTCACTGACCAGTTCCGGAACATACTGATCATAATTATTAGGAAAGATTATTCCTATTGCATCTGCATTTGCATTTACCATTTTTCTTCACCGTCCTTTACATCTTCACTAATCATACCATTCGGTCCAACCTTTGCATTCTTTCCGATACAAACGCGTGGTCCAATCGTTGCAACTCCTTGTTCATCCTCTGTCGGCATAGCACCTATGACTGCATTTTCACCAATCACAACTTTTTCCGCCACAATACAATGTTTCACAACTGCTCCGGCCTTAATTGTCGTTCCTCCCATAATTACCGCATCTTCTACAATTGCCCCAGCTTCTACCTTTACCCCGGCAAACAAAATAGAATGCTTTACGCTTCCTGCAATTTTACATCCATCTGTAATCATGGCATTCTCGACATTAGCTCCGACACAGATTTTATGTCCTGGCATACCACTGTTCCTACTGTATATTTTCCAGTCTTCATCAAACAAATCAATTCCGCTGTGCTCCGGATCCAAGACTTCCATATTAGCCTCCCAAAGGGATGGTATCGTTCCTACATCCTTCCAATATCCGTCAAAATGATAAGCATACATTCTTCTCTCATCACGCAAAAGATTTGGGATGATATTATTTCCAAAATCATTCTCAGATTCCTGATCGGCTTCATCCTCAATCAGATATTGTTTTAAAATGTCCCAGTTAAATATGTAAATTCCCATGGATGCCAGATTTGATTTCGGATTTTTCGGTTTTTCCTGAAACTCTGTAATCCGGTCATCCTCATCTGTTACCATAAGACCGAATCTTGAGGCTTCCTCCCATGGTACTTCCATGACTGCCACACTGAATTCTGCATTCTTTTCTTTATGGAAGCGTAAAAAATCACTGTAATCCTGTTTACAGATCTGATCTCCCGACAAAATAATTACATATTCCGGATCATAACGTTCGATAAATGAAATATTCTGATAAATCGCATTCGCTGTTCCTTTATACCAGTCTGAGCCAGACGCTTTTTGATAAGGTGGCAACACATGCACTCCTCCGTAAATTCGGTCCAGATCCCATGGTTGTCCGTTTCCGATATACTCATTCAATTCCAAAGGCTGATACTGAGTCAGGATTCCCACCGTATCAATCCCTGAATTCACACAGTTCGAAAGTGGAAAGTCTATGATTCGATACTTTCCGCCAAATGGAACTGCCGGTTTTGCAAGTTTCTGGGTCAGTGCATACAATCTGGAACCCTGGCCTCCGGCAAGCAACATAGCTATCATTTCTTTGCCCATTATAGTTCCCCTTTCTCATTCCATCATTCATCTGCAAAATGACAGATTATTTGTTCTTAATATGTAAAATATTATACTATATTTCAGTTATTTTTTCTACAAACTCCCTTGTTCTTTTTTCAAAACTTTTTAAACTGGATATTTTTTCTTTAGTCTTGTATAATAAAAGATAGCAAATTCGAGGAGGATATGTATCATGAGTAAAATTGATGAAATCAGAAGTGCTATGGTCGCAGCTATGAAGGCCGGAGAAAAGGAGAAAAAGGAAACTTTATCCATGCTTCTTGCCGCTCTTAAGAATAAACAGATCGACAAACGTGCAGACCTTACGGAAGAAGAAGAGATTCAGGTTATTATGAAAGAGATTAAACAGACAAAAGAAACTCTTGAGATGACACCTGCTGACCGTACAGACATTATCGAAGAATGTAACCGCCGTCTGACTGTTTTGGAAGTTTACGCTCCTAAGATGATGGGCGAGGATGAAATCAAAGCAATCATTGAAGGTGTGTTATCCGAACTTGGAATTGAAAATCCAACCGGAAAAGATAAAGGTAATATCATGAAACATCTGATGCCAAAGGTAAAAGGTAAAGCTGACGGAAAGCTTGTGAATGATCTTGTATCCACATACTTCAACTAATTTCCATGATTTTAAAAGGACAGGCCACAAACGCCTGTCCTTTTTCGTTCTATATCAATTCTACTTACCTGACTGTGCCTGGTCATCTGTCTGTACTTGATCTGCATATGGGGTTTCTGTCTCTGTTTTCATCGTAACAGATACTTTTTGGAAACTAACCTTTTTCCATACGTTCTTATG
>CAKRCL010000009.1 GCA_934307335.1 uncultured Dorea sp.
CAAGCAGCGCGAGGCGAAGAGAAGAAAGCTGATTAGACAGCGGGAAAGAAAACAACAGCCGACGAAGAAAAAGGTTGTAAAAATATTAAGAAAAGTAGACTGGTCGTATTTGCCATCAATTGGGAGATGGATTTTCCAGATTGCAGTGACCATTTTGATTGCATTTGTCTGTGTATGGTATTTCGGACAGAGAGTAAGTACAGTTGGAAATTCTATGAAGCCTGTTTTGGAGAACGGAGATGTTGTTCTTGCAAATCGAATTGTGTACAATGCAAGTAAACCGAAGCGTGGAGATGTGATCATATTTAAACCGAAGGGAAATGAAAATTCCCATTACTATATTAAACGTATTATCGGACTTCCGGGAGAGAGTATCGAGATTGTAGAGAATGCAGTATACATCAACGGTGAAAAACTTGAGGAGGATTATAAAACTTCTAAAATAGATGATGTCGGAGTTGTGAATGAGAAAATGAAGCTTGGAAGTGATGAATATTTTGTGCTTGGTGATGACAGAGAGAACAGTGAAGACAGCCGAGATGCAGATGTCGGCAATGTAAAATATAGTTATATTTATGGAAAAGCGTGGTTTGTAATTTCGCCAAAAGCACACTTTGGATTTGTAAAGTAAAGGAGAAGAAAAGAATGCATTTTCAGTGGTACCCTGGTCATATGACGAAAGCAAAACGTATGATGCAGGAAAATATAAAATTAATTGACTTGATTATTGAACTCGTAGACGCCAGAGTTCCATTATCCAGCAGAAATCCGGATATTGATGAGTTAGGGAAGAATAAGGCAAGGCTGATTATTTTGAATAAATCTGACTTGGCGGAAGAAAAATGGAATGAGGCCTGGACAGAATATTTTAAGAAAAAAGGATTTCATGTTGTAAAAGTAAATTCCAGAAAAGGTGGCGGAGTAAAGTCAGTACAGAGTGTTATCCAGGAAGCTTGCAAGGCTAAGATTGAGCGTGACAGAAAAAGAGGAATTTTGAACCGTCCAGTCCGTGCGATGGTAGTTGGAATTCCGAATGTTGGAAAATCAACATTTATCAATTCATTGGCAGGAAAAGCAGCGGCCAAGACTGGAAATAAGCCAGGTGTGACGAAAGGAAAGCAATGGATACGTTTGAATAAGCAGGTGGAACTTCTTGATACACCGGGAATTTTGTGGCCGAAATTTGAAGATCAGATGGTTGGATTGAGACTTGCGTTAATTGGTTCTATCAAAGATGAAGTATTGCAGACAGAGGAACTGGCTTCTGAGTTGATTAAATTTCTTGAGGAGAATTATCCGGGAGTTCTTGCGGACAAGTATTCGATCACGACTGATACAGATCCATATGTGATGCTTGGAAGAATTGCCGAGAGCAGACATTGTCTGGTTCGTGGAAATGAATTGGATACAGAGAAGGCTGCAATGCTTTTAATGGATGATTTCCGCGAAGGAAAGTTCGGAAGACTGACACTGGAATATCCGGTAGAATAGTAAGAGTTGCGCCTTAAAGGCAGTATTGAGTAGACAACATGAATTTGAAAGGGGAACTTACTTTCTATGTCAAGAAGACGAAGAAGGAGAAAGACGGGGATTATAGGAGAAATCATAGGCTGGATTTTTTATTTTATAGTCATTATTGTATTGACATTTGTAATCATTACTTATGTAGGACAGAGAACAAGTGTCAGCGGTTCATCTATGGAGACAACGCTCAGTGATGGGGATCAGCTTTTGGTGGATAAGATTTCTTATAGATTTCAGAATCCGAAGCGTTTTGATATTATTGTTTTTCCATATCAGTATGCGGAAAATACCTACTATATTAAGCGTATTATTGGTCTCCCAGGGGAGATGGTGCAGGTTGTAGATGGATATGTATATATTAATGGAAGCCGATTGGATAGTGATATTTATGGAAATGAAGTTATGGATGATCCGATGTCAGCTTCGCAGCCAATTACATTAGGCGAGGATGAGTACTTTGTTTTGGGTGATAATAGAAATCACAGTCAGGATAGCCGGGATCCAAGCGTTGGAACGATAAAAAGAGACACGATCATGGGAAAGGCCTGGGTACGTATCTATCCATTTGATAAGATGGGAGTAATCAAGCATGAATAAAAGGGAAGAAGAAAAGCTTAGAAAGCAGCAGGAGCGTCTTGAAAAAGAAATCGCAAGGACGAAAGCAATGAGTGTTTTCGAGGAAGAATATAAAAATTGTCAGTATATTTGTGGGATTGATGAAGTTGGGCGAGGACCGCTTGCCGGTCCTGTTGTAGCAGGGGCGGTTGTTTTACCGAAAGATGATATAATTCTTTATCTAAATGATTCTAAGAAGCTTTCTGAAAAAAAACGAGAGATGTTATATGATGAAATCATGAACCGTGCAGTGGCAACGGGAATTGGTATGGCAAGTCCGGCAAGAATTGATGAGATTAATATTTTGCAGGCAACTTATGAAGCAATGCGTATGGCAATCGAAGATTTGGGGATTCGCCCGGATATTTTATTAAATGATGCGGTGACAATTCCGCAGGTAGATATTATGCAGGTACCGATTATAAAAGGAGATGCGAAAAGCGTATCTATAGCTGCAGCAAGTATCATTGCGAAAGTGACAAGAGATCGTCTTATGGTAGAATACGATAAAGTATTGCCTGGATATGATTTTGCAAGTAATAAAGGATATGGAACAAAAGCACATATTGCAGGGTTAAAAGAGCTGGGACCGACACCAATCCACAGAAAATCTTTCATACATAATTATGTATAAGAAGAAAAATAACCGAAAGACAGGATCCGGATATGAAAAAATGGCGGGAGCTTATCTGGAATCTTTAAATTATAAAATTGTGACATATAATTATCGATGCAGGTTGGGGGAGATTGATCTGATTGCCAGAGACGGAGAATATCTTGTCTTTGTGGAAGTGAAGTATAGACATACAGATGTGAGTGGTCATCCGGCAGAAGCAGTTGATGTCAGAAAACAACAGATTATAGCCAAATGTGCTATGCATTTCCTGATGCAACAGGGAATGTATGATGTTCCATGCAGATTTGATGTAGTTGCTATATCTGGAAAGACAGGTCAGGAAATAATTGAGCTGTATAAGAATGCATTTACATTATAAAGGAGAAAAATATGAGCCTTGGATTAAAATATAAAAATAATGAGCAGATATTTGTAGAGAAAGAAAAAGATGGAGTCCCTTATCTGGCATATCCACTTTTTGAAAATACCGGGATTGTTAATCATGGCTTTTCAACTAGATTAGGAGGAGTGAGTAAGGGCTGTTATAGCTCAATGAACATCAGTCTGACCAGAGGAGACGACCCGGAAGCAGTTCTTAAGAACCGGGAATTGATCGCACATGCAATCGGTGTAGAAGTGTCAGATTTTACATATACAAAGCAGACGCATACGACAAATGTAAAACGCGTTTATGAAAAAGAAAAAGGTGAGACATTTCCGGAAACGGACGGGCTTATTACAGATGTACCGGGAATTTGTCTTGTAACTTCTTATGCGGATTGTGTTCCGCTTTATTTTGTGGATCCGGTGAAGAAGGTAATTGGTCTGAGTCATTCAGGATGGCGTGGTACAGTTGGAAAAATCGGAAAAGTTACAGTAGAAAAAATGCAGAAAGAATTTGACTGTGATCCGGCAGATATTCTTGGCGCAGTCGGCCCATCTATTTGTCAGGAGTGTTATGAAGTCAGTGAGGATGTCATTGATCAGTTCCGTGATAATTTTAATGAAAAGCTTTGGAAAGATTTATTTTACAAGAAGAAAAATGGAAAATATCAGTTGAATTTGTGGAAGGCAAATGAATCTATTTTTCTGGAAGCAGGACTTTTGCCGGAACATATTGCAATTACGAATGTATGTACGCATTGTAATCCGGATATTTTATTCTCTCACAGAACAACCGGAAATGACAGAGGAACATTGAGTGCATTTCTTGCGCTTAAGAAATAGTACGATTCAAAAAAGGAGACAGGCATATGAACAATATGTTGTTAGGTATGGCAGCGCAGAACACGATTTTAAAGGCAGATTCAGGTGATGTGACGAAAGGAGTGACAGACGCAGCTCAGAGCGCAGCAGATGTGACTCAGGATGCAGTTAATGAAGTGAGCCAGGCGACCCGGTATTTTCAGGATCACATATCAGATTTGATTGGTTTTGGAGTGAAGGTTTTAATAGCACTTGTTGTTTTTATAATCGGACGCGCACTGATTCAGTTTATACGGAAAATTGTAAGAAAATCACTGGCAAGATCCAGTGCAGATAAAGGGGTGGAACAGTTTATAGATTCTCTTTTGAAATTTTCTTTATATTTTTTACTGATTTTTATGATCGCAGCTAAGCTTGGTGTAGATACATCGGCAGTGGCAGCACTTGTTGCATCTGGCGGTGTGGCAATTGGTCTTGCTTTGCAGGGAAGTCTTTCAAATTTTGCAGGTGGAGTTTTGATTCTGCTTTTAAAACCGTTCGAAGTAGGGGATTATATTATTGAGGACACGAACCACAACGAGGGAACTGTAAAAGAAATTCAGATTTTTTACACAAAATTATCGACTATTGATAATAAGACAATTGTAATTCCTAATGGAATCTTGACGAACAGTAGTCTGACAAATGCAACAGCAAAAGAAGAACGACAGTTAGATCTTAAAGTTGATATTGCATATGAAGCAGATCTTAGAAAAGCGAAAGCAGTTATTGAAGAAATTCTCATACAGGACGGTTCAACAATCAAAGAAGAGGCAATACAGGTTTTTGTGCATGAACTCGCTGAGAGTGCAGTTGTAATTGGAGCGCGCGCCTGGGTGAAGAATGATGAGTACTGGAGTACCAGATGGAGAATTTTAGAGGAAATCAAGTTGAAACTGGATGAGAACCAGATTGAGATGGCATATCCGCATTTGACAGTTCAGATGGCAAAAGAAAGCTTATAAAAATAAGGATTCTTCGATTGAAGAATCCTTATTTTTATAAGCTGGAAATCGGACTTGAACCGACGACCCCTTCATTACGAGTGAAGTGCTCTACCAACTGAGCTATTCCAGCATGTATAAATGTTGTCCAAACATGTTATAGTTTATCTCAGTAATCGTTGATTGTCAAGTTCTTTTTGTTATTGAAATGCTAAAAATTCCGGGGCAAGTTTGTGGTTATATGAAAATTTGCCCCGGATTATTTTATGAGTCGTAGAGAATATTAGGGATATTAAAGGATATCGATATATTCTCCTGCAAGAGCTTTGTTCATGCTTCGTACGGCACAGAATTTACCACACATACTACATGTTTCACTGTGGTCATCTTCTGGATGACGACTGTCGCGGATTGCTTTTGCAGTTTCAGGATCAAGTGCACATGCATATTGAGCTTCCCAGTCAAGCGCGCGGCGTGCATCAGCCATTTTGTCATCAATATCTCTTGCACCAGGAATGCCTTTTGCGATATCAGCTGCATGAGCGGCAATTTTGGAAGCGATAATTCCCTGTTTTACATCGTCTACATTTGGAAGAGCAAGATGTTCAGCCGGTGTTACATAGCAAAGGAAAGCGGCTCCGTTCATGGCTGCAACAGCACCTCCAATAGCGGCTGTAATATGATCATAACCAGGAGCAATATCTGTAACGAGAGGCCCAAGTGTATAGAAAGGTGCTCCCATACAGATTGTCTGCTGTACTTTCATATTAGCTGCTACCTGGTCAAGCGGAACATGTCCCGGACCTTCTACCATGACCTGGACATTGTGTGCCCATGCACGCTTTGTAAGTTCTCCTAAACGCACGAGCTCTTCAATCTGACATACATCGGTTGCATCTGCGAGACATCCTGGACGGCATGCATCACCGAGGGAAATTGTAACATCGTATTCTTCGCAGATATCAAGGATCTCATCGAAGTGCTCATAGAATGGATTCTCTTCTCCGGTCATACACATCCATGCGAAGACAAGACTTCCGCCACGACTTACGATATTCATTTTGCGTTTGTGTTTTTTGATTTGTTCAATTGTTTTGCGGGTGATACCACAGTGCAGTGTTACGAAGTCCACACCGTCTTCTGCGTGAAGACGTACTACGTCAACGAAATCCTGAGCGGTCAGTGTAGCCAGGTCCCTCTGGTAGTGAATAACGCTGTCATAGACCGGAACAGTTCCGATCATTGCCGGACATTCGTGTGTCAGCTTCTGCCGGAAAGGCTGAGTGTTACCATGGCTGGATAGATCCATAATGGCCTCTGCTCCGAGATTTACAGCACTCATTACTTTCTGCATCTCAATATCATAATCTTTGCAGTCTCTTGAGACTCCGAGATTAACATTGATCTTGGTGCGAAGCATACTGCCGACGCCTTCCGGATTCAGACATGTGTGGTTTTTGTTGGCACAGATTGCAACCTTACCTTCAGCGACGAGTTTCATCATCTCATCTGTAGACATATGCTCTTTTTTTGCAACAGTCTCAATTTCAGGGGTGAGAATTCCTTTTCTGGCTGCATCCATTTGTGTTGTGTAATTTCTCATGATTTTTGCCTCCATTTCATTTGTCTGAGTTTTTTATAGCGGTACAAGGTGGTGTCCCCAATGTATCGCTTGCATTGTATAAAAAAAGAAGATGCGTAGAGCATCTTCCTTAATTATCGCGTTAAGATATGGTTCCCTACGTTGGCATTATCCAAATCAGGTTATGGGTCGAAACGGAATTACGTTTCCTCTCAGCCGGTTTTCACCAGCTCCCCTGTGAATATTTTGTAATTCATGAGCTATTATAGACCTGTTAAAATGTAAATGCAAGTGAAAATCTGGCAGATATTGAAAAATAATTCGCTTCGCCAGGTAAATGTGTGATAGAATAGAAACATCTTATGTGCCTTGAGACAGTGGACGTAAGAGAAGGAGAAGTTTATATGAGTGAAAATCATGAAAAATCCGGTCAGGAACAAGAAGGTGTACTTGCAACAATATGGGATTATGTGAAGACATTTCTTATTATATTTTTGGTCGTATTCGCACTGAATAAATTAGTGTATATCAATGCGGTAATTCCATCAGAGTCTATGCAGACAACAATTATGAAAGGAGACCGGATCATAGGGAATCGTCTGGCATATAAGTCTGAGGATCCACAGCGATTTGATATTGTCATTTTTAAATATCCGGATAATCCATCAAAGATTTTTATTAAAAGAGTGATTGGTCTGCCGGGAGAGACCGTAGAAGTAAAAGACGGAAAAGTGTATATTGATGGATCTACAGAGCCGTTAGATGACAGTTTTTGTACGGAAGTGCCGGAGGGGGATTTTGGCCCGTATGAAGTACCGGAGAACAGTTATTTTATGATGGGGGATAACCGAAACAACAGTCTTGATTCCAGATATTGGAAAAATCATTTTGTAGAAAAAGATGCTATACTTGCAAAGGCTGTATTCCGTTATTGGCCGTTTACAAGTATTGGGAAAGTAAAATAAAAGGAACATGAGAGGAACAAAAGAATGGGTGTAACAAACAACAAAGAAGAAAAAGTGGCGGAAGTCAGTACAGAGAATATTTATCGTCTGAATGGACGAGTTCCGCTTAAAAAAGCAATTCCGTTCGGATTGCAGCATGTATTGGCAATGTTCGTATCGAACCTGGCACCGGTTTTGATCGTATGCAGTGCGGCTTTTATAAGAGGCACCGGAGATCATTTGACATCTGCGGAGATCACACAGCTTTTGCAATGTGCGATGTTCGTGGCAGGAATTGGAACTTGTATGCAATTATATCCGGTGTGGAAGATTGGTTCGGGACTTCCGATTGTCATGGGAGTCAGCTTTACATTTCTTGGAAGCCTGTTAGTTATTTGTACCAATCCAGCTCTTGGGTATGAAGGTATGGTTGGAGCAGTAATTCTTGGAGGTGTCTTTGAAGGTCTGGTAGGTCTGAGCGCAAGATATTGGAAGAGATTTTTGACTCCGGTTGTATCAGCGTGTGTAGTAATTGCAATAGGTCTGTCACTTTTGTCTGTAGGAATGGATTCCTGGGGCGGTGGAAACGGAGTTGCTGATTTTGGAGCCTGGTATCATCTTGTAGTTGGGGCGTTTACTTTAATCGTATGTCTGGTAGCCAGATATTTATTGAAGGGTGTATACAAGAATTTAAATATTCTTGTGGGATTGATGTTGGGGTATGTGCTTGCAATTATTTTTACAGTTGCCGGCATTGCACCGATGGTAGATTTTTCTGGAATTACAAAAACTGTTCAGGAAGCTGGAGTATTTAGTATTCCTAAATTCGTATTTTTAACAAGTCACAAACCAGTTTTTGATCTGGGAGCTTTTCTGACGATTGCAATTGTATTTTTAGTTTCGGCAGCAGAGACAACTGGAGCAACATCTGCAGTATGTACAGGAGCATTAGACCGAGATATTAAAATGGAGGAATTACAGGGGTCGCTGGCGGTAGATGGATTTTCCAGTGCGATTTCCGGATGCTTCGGATGTCTGCCATTGACTTCTTTTAGTCAGAATGTAGGACTTGTAACAATGACACAAGTTATCAATCGCTTTACAATATTGATGGGGGCATTTATCCTGATACTGGCTTCTTTATTTCCGCCTTTGGGAGCGTTCTTTAATTCTCTTCCGCAGGCAGTTTTAGGAGGCTGTACGGTTATGATGTTTGGTTCGATCATGTATGAAGGAATCAAGATGTTAAAAGAATGTGAGTTTGATGACAGGACAATGATCATTGTTTCATTGGCATTTTGTATCGGTGTAGGCCTGACACAGACATCTGGAAACTTTTTCAGCGCGTTTCCACATGAAGTGGGAGATATCTTCAATGGAAATGCAGTGGCAGGTGTATTTGTAGTTTCCTTGCTTTTGAGCTTGTTTTTGCCAAAGAGAAAGCAAGCTTCTAATGAATAAAAAATAAGCATGTAGTTAAGAAATTATCATTGGTTGACCCAGTGCAGGGCAGCATGTATAATGAAAAAAGATTCAATAAGTAACAAGACTCTGACGGCAAGGTGATCCGAGCGGGAATAGTCGAACATATCAGATATGAAAAGATGCAGAATGGGGAATTTAGCATCTTTTCGTGGTAAACAAAGATATTCAGGACTTTTTCCAAAAGAGGAGAAAAGTCCTGTTTTGTATTTGAGATGAAAAATTGGGAGGATGACATGTTAAAGGTAGCGATTTATGGAAAAGGTGGGATTGGAAAATCCACAGTGACTTCAAATCTGGCAGCAGCATTTGCTACGATGGGAAAAAAGGTGATTCAGATTGGATGTGATCCAAAAGCAGATTCTACAATCAATCTTCTGGGAGGAGAGCCGCTTCGCCCGGTGATGAATTATATGCGGGAAGAAGATGAAGAACCGGAAAGATTAGAAGATATTTCTAAAAAGGGATTTGGAAATGTTCTTTGTATCGAAACGGGGGGACCGACACCGGGACTTGGGTGTGCGGGAAGAGGAATTATAGCAACATTTCAACTTCTTGAGGATTTACGATTGTTTGAGACATATAAGCCGGATGTAGTACTTTATGATGTTCTTGGAGATGTAGTGTGTGGCGGTTTTGCAGCACCAATCCGTGAAGGATATGCAGAGAAGGTTTTGATTGTAACTTCCGGTGAAAAAATGGCATTATATGCAGCAAATAATATTTCCAGTGCAGTTCGTAATTTTGAAGATCGCAGCTATGCAAGAATATTTGGAATAGTACTGAATCACCGAAATGTAGAAAATGAGACACAGAAGGTACAGGCATTTTCAGAAGAAAGTGGAATTCCGATTGTAGGAGAGATTCCAAGAAGTGATGAGATCATTCGATATGAGGATCAGGGGAAGACTGTTATTGAAGGAAATTCAAAATCGAAGATCAGTGAAAGATTTTATGATCTGGCAAAAAAACTTCTGGAAAGTGAGGACTAGATCTATGGTGGAAAAGAAAGCATTTTTCAGTACAGTAAAAGAGTTAAATGACCTCGGAAAAGATCAGATTCCTGCACAGTTCCAGTCACAGAAACATTTGATCTATAGTTCTCCGGCGACATTAGCATTCAATTCCCCGGGAGCAGAAGGATTTGGCGTTAAAAGGGCTGGTCTGGCAGTTCCGGATTCAATTATGTTAATTGTAGCCCCGGGATGTTGTGGAAGAAATACATCTCTGATCAGTTCAATGAAAGAGTATAATGATAGATTTTATTATCTGATGATGGATGAGACAGATATAGTGACAGGAAGGCATTTGAAAAAAATACCTAAAGCGGTAGAAGAAATCTGTGAAGTCTGTCCGAAGAAACCGTCGGTAGTTATGATCTGTATCACATGTGTGGACGCACTTCTTGGAACCGATATGGAGCGTGTGTGCAAAAAAGCGCAGGAACGTGTAGAGATTCCGGTTCGTCCATGTTATATGTACGCACTCACGCGAGAGGGAAGAAAGCCTCCAATGGTACATGTAAGGCAATCTCTATATTCTTTGCTTGAGCCAAAGAAGAAAAAAGGAAATGTAGTGAATCTGTTGGGATTTTTTTCTCCACTTGTAGATGATTGCGAGATTTATGAGCTGCTTCAAAGCGCAGGTGTGAAGACGATTCACGAGATATCCAGATGTAAAGATTATGCCCAGTACCAAACAATGGCGGAAGCTAATTTTAATCTGGTTTTACACCATGAGGCAAGATATGCAGCAGAAGATTTCCATAATCGGTTACAGGTTCCATTTATCGAGCTTCGAAGACTTTATCAGACGGATAAAATCGCGAGTCAGTACCAGGCACTTGGAAGTGTACTCGGGGTAGCATTTGAAGATGAAAAATTCAAAGTACAGGCTGAAAAAGCGGTAGAACAATTCAAAAAGAAAAATCCGGATGCTTCATTTGCAATCGGTGAGTGTATGAACGGAGATCCGTTTGAACTGGCTCTGGCACTTGTGCGGTATGGATTTTCTGTGCCGGAAATTTATGGAACGATTACGGTAGAAAATTTTGTATATATTCGTTCGCTGGCCAAGTTAAGTCCGCAGACGAAAGTGTTTTCCAATATGGAGCCGACAATGCTCTATTATGATCCGAAAGAAAGCGGTGTAAATCTGACAATCGGAAAAGATGCCTGTTATTATCATCCGGAGTGTCCGTATGTGATGTGGAATGGGGAAGAACAGCCATATGGATATGCCGGAGTACGAAGATTATTTGAACAATTACTGGAGGTAGTACAGTGAGAGGACTTAGAAAATTTTTGACACCATTTGCGCCGGATCAATCCGGAGCAGTATCTGTGTTGTATGAACTTGGAGGACTTGTGGTTATATGTGATGCAGGTGGCTGTACAGGAAATGTATGCGGATTTGACGAGCCACGTTGGTTCGGGCAGAAAAGTGCATTATTCAGTGCCGGGCTTCGAGACATGGATGCAATTCTCGGAAGAGATGACAGATTAGTGGAAAAGCTTGTAGATGCAGCGTCTAAGCTTGATGTAAAGTTCGTAGCAATCATTGGGACACCGGTTCCGGCAGTTATTGGAACCGATTATAGAGCGCTTGCAAGAATGTGTCAGAAAAAAATGAATCTACCAGTTTTAACTGTCGATACAGATGGAATGGAATTATATGATGTAGGGGAAGAAAAAGCATGGCTTGCTTTATTTCAGACCTTTTCAGAGAAAAAGGAAGATGGTTCCGCAGAGGAACATGGAGATAAAATTGGTATTTTGGGACTAACCCCACAAGATGTCAGCGATCTTTATGTACCGGAGAAAATCAAAAAGTATTACCAGAAAAATGGAAAAGAAGCCATTTGTTATTGTATGGGCACTCAAACATCTGAAGATTCAGATGAGTGCTTACATGGATTGGAATATGTCAGAACAGCCGGAAAAGTTGAAAAAAATGTGGTAGTTGCTGCTGCGGCACTTGAGACAGCAAAATATCTGGAAAAAATATTTGGGACTCCGTATGAAATCGAGTATCCGATTGTAGCAGAGCTGGTGCCGGATATGGATTATCGAGATAAAAAGATTTTAATTGTTCATCAGCAGATTATTGGAAATGCTATCCGTGAGG
Source organism: uncultured Dorea sp. (assembly GCA_934307335.1). Lineage (GTDB taxonomy): Bacteria > Bacillota > Clostridia > Lachnospirales > Lachnospiraceae > Dorea. The sequence goes on from CAKRCL010000009.1 coordinate 12,079, forward strand.
AAATTAAACGTAGGTGTGAAAAAGAAAGTGGCGGGGCTGTATCTGAAAATACAATGGATATCACAGTGGCAAGCTGGTTTATGATGAAAGAGGAATTAAGAGAGAAAAATGATGTATCGCTTCGAGAAGAAGATGATTATATGGAACTGGTTCAGACAGAAGATTATGATATTGTATTTGCAGATCCAATGATGAGACGGATGACAGAAGCGGCGTATGCTTCAGGGAATAATATTCCGGGAAAAAACAGGACTTTTGTAGAAGCGACACACTTTGCAGTATCGGGGAAGCTAAGAGATGAGAAGCGGGAGGCGTAGAGATGGAAGAAAAAGTGACCAGACGAATCCGTGTCTATGGAATCGTTCAAGGGGTCGGTTTTCGACCTACGGTGAGCCGCCATGCGGTTTCATGTGGTATCTGCGGAAGTGTCAGTAATAAAGGACCTTATGTAGAGATATTTGCTCAGGGAGCGAAAGAACAGGTAGAGAGATTTCTGACTATGATTCGGGAGCAGTCTCCGAGACGGTCAGCTATTTTAAAAATCAACACAGAAGAAGTTGTAGATGCGGCAGTTTATGAAGAATTTCAGATTATTGAGAGTGAGAAGACAAAAGGAGAAATCTTTGTCTCTCCAGATATTGCGATTTGTGAGGAATGCAAAGAGGAAATGTTTCAGCCTGAAAACAGAAGATATTTGCATCCGTTCATCAACTGCACTTGTTGCGGACCAAGGCTTACTATTTTAGATGCACTTCCGTATGACCGGGAACGTACCAGTATGAAAGAATTTCCAATGTGTCAGGAATGTGCGAGAGAATATCATGATCCAGAGGACAGACGTTTTGATGCACAGCCGGTTTGTTGTAATGAATGTGGCCCACAAGTATATCTTGTCGGACGAAGTGAGAAGGGAAAAGATGCGATTACTTATGCCAGGCGTGTAATTGCGAAAGGCGGTATAGTCGCAGTAAAAGGGATCGGAGGATTTCATTTGTGCTGTGATGCGACAAATGTATCTGCAGTAGAACTTTTGCGTATGAGAAAAAAACGTCCGGTAAAACCTTTTGCAGTGATGGCAAAAGATGAAAAGGCAGTACGCATTGTATGTGAATTAAGTGACGAGCAGGAAAAAATTCTTACAGGTCACCAAAAACCGATACTTTTACTGGATAAATGTGAAACTTGTGCAGAGAAGCTTGCAGATGCGGTGGCACCGGGAAATCCAAAGATAGGCATGATGCTTCCTTATGCCCCGGTACAGTTATTGTTATTCCGATATGATGATGATATTCAAATGCCGGATTATCTTGTAATGACGAGCGGTAATATATCGGGAGCACCCATTTGCCGAGATGATAAAGAGGCAGAAGAAGAACTTTCGAACCTGTGTGATTGTATTCTGTCACATGATAGAAAAATCCGGATTCGCGCAGATGACTCAGTTATGGACTTTTACCACGGTGAGCCATATATGATACGTAGATCCAGAGGTTATGCGCCCCTTCCGTATATGTTGTCAAAAGAATGGAAAGGCCAGGTGCTGGCTATAGGCGGTGAACTTAAAAACGCTTTTTGCATTGGTCATGATGACCGGTTTTACCCGGCGCCGTATGTAGGAGACTTAGAAGATCTGCGAACTGTAAAAGCACTTCGTGAAACGACAAAGCGCCTGATGACACTTTTGGAAGTTGCTCCGCAGCTGATTGTCAGTGATCTGCACCCAAAGTATAATTCGACTATGATTGCACAAGAAATGGGGATAGAATTGTTGCAGGTTCAACATCATTATGCGCATATTTTGTCCTGCATGGCGGAAAATGATTGTGAGGGACCGGTTATTGGCATTTCTTTTGATGGGACAGGATATGGAACGGATGGAACAATCTGGGGAGGAGAAATCCTCTATGCAGATTATCAACATTTTGAGCGTCTGGGAAGTATAGAACCATTTTTGCATGTGGGTGGAGATGTTGCTTCGAAAGAAGGTTTTCGAATTGCGGTTGCAATGATCGGAGGATTATCTGAAGACCGGGAATGCGCAAAAAAGCGGATAAAAGACTTGGATTTATGTACCCAGGCAGAGGCAAATGTGATTCTTACAATGGCAGAACGGCATTTGAATACAATTGAATCGACCAGTGCCGGAAGATTGTTTGATGCAGTGAGTGCAATTCTCGGAATCCGAAAAAAGTCGACATTTGAAGGAGAAGCTTCTATGGCACTAGAATTTGCTGCAGAAAAGTGGCAGAAGAAGCAGGCTGAGAAAAAGAACTTGAGAAATGATGCAAAAAATGCCGCACAGGAAAATAAAATATCTGAATCAGAGGATAGACGTATATTATTGCAGACAAATGCAATTGTTTGCAGAATGATGGAAGGTCGCCTACAAGGGGAATCTATCGAAAAGCTTGCATATGAATTTCATGAACTTCTTGCAAAAGAGATTTGTATTGCGTGTGAAGAGATAAGGAAAAGAACAGGATGTAACAAATCTGCTTTAAGTGGAGGGGTTTTTCAGAATAGACTACTTTTGCAATTGACAGAAGAAAGCCTTTTGAAAACAGGATTTCATGTGATGCGGCATCATTTAATACCTCCAAATGATGGAGGTATTGGATTGGGTCAGGCGGTTTACGGTATGGCATTTTTAAATGAAAAAGATATAGATGATCGTGGGAGGTAAAAACGATGTGCGTTGGATTATCAGCAAAGGTAGTACGAATTAATGAAGGTATGGCAGTTGTAGATGCAGGCGGTGCAAAACGAGAGGTTTCAGCACAGCTTTTAGATGAATTGGAACCGGGCGATTATGTTATGGTGCATGCAGGTGTTGCAATTGCAAAAATTACAGATGAAGATGAGAGCGAGACAGATCAGCTTATGGAGGATTTACTGTAATGGAAGAGAAAAAAAAGACAGCCAGAGAGATTATAGAAGGATATGACGGGCCACCGGTGAGAATCATGGAAGTCTGCGGAACACACACGCATGAAATTTTTCGACTTGGAATCCGTAAGATTTTGCCAAAGCAGATTGAGCTGATTTCAGGACCGGGATGTCCGGTGTGTGTGACTCAGGTTGGATTTATAGATGAAGCAATTTATCTGGCGTTGGAAAAACATGTTACAATCTGCACCTTTGGGGATCTGGTGCGTGTGCCGGGAAGTGAGATGAGCCTTGCGGGAGCAAGAGAAAAGGGCGCAAAAGTACATATTGTCTATTCTCCTGCAGACGCTGAAAGTTATGCAAAGAAACACCCGGAAGAACAGGTGACATTTCTGTCGGTTGGGTTTGAGACAACAACTCCTTCCGCCTGTCTTTCCGTAAAAAAAGCAGATGAGGAAGAACTGGATAATTATTCTATTTTGACAGCTAATAAGACGATGCCTCAGGCATATGAAGCGTTAAAGGGAAGTGCAGATATTTTCCTGTATCCTGGACATGTCAATGCAATTACAGGGACACGGCTTTGTGAAGATCTGGTAAATGAAGGAGTCAGTGGTGTGGTTGCCGGGTTTACAGCAAAAGAGCTTTTGACAGCACTGGCTGTTTCTTTGGTAAAATTTCAAGAAGGGAAGCCGTTTTTTATGAATTGTTATCCACGTGTGGTAACGGAAGAAGGAAGTATACAGGCTCAAAAACTGGTAGATGAATTTATGGAGCCATGTGACAGTGAATGGCGAGGACTTGGTGTGATTCCGGATTCGGGTATGAAACTTCGGGAAGCATGGAACAAATATGATGCCAGAAAGAAATATCAGATTCCGCCAATCCACGGAAAAGTAAATCCTGCCTGTCGTTGTGGAGATGTTCTTCAGGGAAAATGCAGACCTTCTGATTGCAAGGTGTTTGGCAAGGTATGTACACCACAGCATCCAATTGGCGCGTGTATGGTGTCTGGGGAAGGAGCATGTTCTGCCTACTATATGTATGATACAGGAAAAGTAGAAGTTTAAATTGTTTCATAGAAATAAAGAATTAAAGTGAAATTTAAAAATTGGGAGTGAATATCATGAGTAATGAAATCAAGAATCAGACAGTTACAATGGCACATGGCGCCGGGGGACGTCAGACATCAGAGCTGATCGATCATATTTTTGCAAAACATTTTGCAAATCCAGATCTTACAGCAGATGATGCAGCTGTATTAAATCCGCCAGTTGGCAAGATGGCTGTATCTACAGATGGATTTATTGTTTCGCCTGCATTTTTCCCGGGTGGAAATATTGGAAAGCTGTCTATCTGTGGAACAGTCAATGATCTGGCATGTATGGGAGCCAGACCGTTATATTTGACTTGTGCATTTGTTATTGAAGAAGGATTTCCGATGGAGAAACTGGAAGAAATCGCACAAGCTATGGAAAAGACAGCAAAAGAAGCCGGAGTTCATATTGTATCTGGGGATACCAAGGTTGCCGGAAAAGGACAGGTGGATGGTGTGTTTATCACAACGACTGGTATGGGAGAGATTGAAGCCGGTGTTCAAGTCGGCGGTGAGCTTGCAAAGCCGGGGGATGCGATTATTGTAACTGGAGATATTGGACGCCACGGCTGTACAATTTTATTGGAAAGAGAAGATTTTGGAATTGAAGCGGATATAAAAAGCGATTGTGCACCTCTTTGGAAAACGGTAGAAGCGGTTATGGATACAACGCATGAACTTCATGTGATCCGTGATGCAACCCGTGGTGGAGTAGGAACAGTGCTGTATGAAATTGCAGAACAGAGCAAAGTAGGAGTAAAACTTGAAAGCGCTAATATTCCGGTGCAGCCACAAGTAAAAGGTGTCTGTGGAATGCTTGGACTTGAACCGCTTTATCTTGCGTGTGAAGGGACTATGGTTATTATAGCGCCAAAGAATGTGGCATCAAAGATTGTAGAGACGCTTCATCAGTGCCCATATTCTGCAAATGCTGCAATCATCGGAGAAATTACGGAAGAACAGCCGGGAAAAGTTGTAATGATGACAGAAATCGGAACGCAGGCATTATTACCGCAGCCAGGCGGAGAGTTATTACCAAGAATCTGCTAAGGCTTTCTTTTTGGAAAAAAGAAAGTTTAGGGTATAAAAGGAGAAAATGTTATGGAGACAAGGGTTGCTGTGATTTCTATTATTGTGGAAAATCCGGAGGCGACGGAACAACTGAATCAATATCTGCATGAGGCGGGAAAATATATTATTGGAAGGATGGGAATCCCGTATCGTACAAAAGGAATTCACATTATCAGCATTGCAATTGATGCTCCACAAGATATAATTAGTGCGCTTTCCGGAAAAATCGGACGACTGAATGGAGTATCCGCTAAAACGGCATATTCTAATGTCATTACAAAAGTGGAGGAGATATCATGTTAAAAATTGCAGTTTATGGAAAAGGTGGGATTGGAAAATCTACAACAGTTTCCAACATTGCTGTCGCACTGGCAGAAAAAGGCCTGTCGGTTATGCAGATTGGATGTGATCCTAAAGCGGATTCTACGATTGCGTTAAGAGCAGGAGAACCTATGCCTGCAGTTTTAGATCTGTACAATGAAAAAAAAGGAAATGTGACATTAGAAGAAATTACACGGGTCGGATATAAAGGAGTTGTATGTGTAGAATCGGGTGGGCCAACACCAGGACTTGGCTGTGCCGGACGCGGTATCATCACTGCACTGGAGAAACTCGAAGAAATGGGAGCATATGAGGTGTATCAACCGGATGTAATTTTGTATGATGTTCTTGGAGATGTTGTATGCGGCGGATTTTCCATGCCAATGCGAAGTGGATATGCAGACTATGTATTTGTTGTGACTTCCGGAGAAAATATGTCTATTCATGCAGGCGCTAATATTGCTATGGCGTTGGACCGATTCCAAAATCGAGGCTATGCAAAACTTGGCGGATTTATTCTTAATCGTAGAAATGTACCAAGAGAAGAGGAAAAGGTACAGGAATTAGGAAATGATTTTCATAGTAGTACTATTGGGTACCTCTCTAGAAGCAAGCTGGTTATGGAGGCAGAAGAACAGAAAAAAACGTTAATGGAGTGCTATCCAGACAGTGAGATGGCACAAGAATACCGTACACTGGCAAATCAGATTTTAAAAGCATGTGGAAGGGATGAATTATGTTAAAGCGAGTTGTAGAGTCGGGAATGTCAAGTGAAGATGTGACCCCAGAGGGTGCCATTGTCAAAATAAAAGAGGCATCCTATCCAGTCCCTTTTCATCCGGGACTGGAATTTAATTCTCCGGTTCATGGAAACTGGAATATTGTTCATACCGGGATGCTGATGCCAGAGGCAATCCAGATTTATGTCTGTGCAGATAACTGTATGCGAGGTGTTGTCTTGACAGCAGCAGAGATGAATGCAGCAAGACGTTTCTCATATGTTATTATCAAAGAAGATGATTTGCTAAATGGAAATCTGGAAGATGTGACAATTGAAGGCGTAACAGATGTACTGAATAAATTAGAACATAAGCCAAGGGCAGTTCTATTATTTACAGTGTGCCTGCATCATTTTTTAGGATGTGATCTGAAGATGGTCTATGATGAATTAGACAGAAGATTTCCAGAGATAGAATTTGTGCGTTGTTATATGGACCCAATCATGCAAAAACATGGACTTACGCCGGATCAGAAGCTCAGAAAGGCAATGTATGATCCATTAAAAGATCATAATATAGATCAGCATGTGGTCGCATTGCTCGGACATAATTTTTTATTAGACAAAAGTTCAGATATTAAACGTTTTCTAAAAAAATGTGGTCTGGAACTTCGCGAGATCACGACGTGTGAAACATGGACAGATTATGAAAAAATAAGCGAAGCGAAAGCATTTCTATCTATTTATCCAACTGCAAAATATGGTGCACTGAGTCTGGCAAAGCGATTGAAAAGGGAACATATTTATATGCCGGCAAGCTTTGATTATGAGGAAATCAAACATCAGATGAAGGAATTGGCAGATGTGCTTGACTTAAATCTGGAAAAATATTTTGACTGTGAAGAGGAAATAGATGCATGTGAAAGAGCAATGATACATGTGCAAGATATTGTCGGCAATACACCAATTCTTATAGATTACCTGATGCATCCAAGACCACTTGGTCTGGCAAAATATTTGCTTGAACATGGATTTCAAGTAAAGGCTGTTTATCTGGATGGTGTAAGTCCGGAAGAGGAGGATGCATTTGACTGGCTCAAAGAGCATTCGCCGGAACTGGAACTTCGTGCAACTATACAGCCAAAGATGCGTGTGCTTCCGAGAAATCATGAAGGGAAAATACTTGCACTTGGACAAAAAGCAGCCTGGTTTACAAAGAGCCCATATTTTGTGAATGTAGTTGAAGGAGCGGGACTATATGGGTTCGATGGAATAAGAAGACTTGCAGAACTCATGATTCAGGCATATCAAGAAGAAAAAGAAGTTGAAGATCTTGTTGTAAGAAAAGGATGGGGGTGCGAAAGCTGTATATGAGACAGACATATAAAATTATACCAGTTTACACGGCTGATGTATCAGGGGTTTGTTCAGCACTTTATGAGCTTGGCGGCATGACGGTGATGCATGATCCATCTGGTTGCAATTCTACCTATAATACACATGACGAAATCCGCTGGTATGATCAAGATAGCTTGATATTTATATCTGGGCTTACGGAAATTGATGCAATCATGGGAAATGATGAGAAGTTTTTAAATGATATTATAACGGCGGCGAAAGAGTTAAAGCCAAAGTTCATTGCGCTTGCGGGTTCACCGATTCCGTACATGAATGGAACTGATTTTCCGGCATTGGCAGAAGTGCTGGAGCAAGAATTAAGAATTCCTGCATTTTCAGTACCGACAAATGGCATGCATGATTATGTATATGGAGCGGGAATTGCACTGGAGATGATTGCAAGGCGTTTTGTCCGTGGGGAGCGTAAAAAAGAAAATATACGACAAAAGACAGTTAATCTTTTGGGTGTAACCCCATTGGATTTCGGGGCATATAGCCGTGCCTGTTATATGAAAGAGAATCTGGAAAAATGCAATTGGAAGATATTGTCAAGCTGGACTATGAATGATGATTTACAAACATTGAGTCATGCGCCGGAAGCAGAAGTGAACCTTGTAGTGTCTTCGGTAGGAATCCGCGCTGCAAAATATCTGGAAAAAGAATATGGAATGCCCTATGTAGTAGGGGCACCGATTGGGACATTTACAAAGCATATCGTAAAGGCCTTAGAAGAAAAAGAACGGTATCCGTATAAAAGTGCATATAAGAATCTGAAAAATGGGGAAGGGATAAAAAAAGTTGTAACATTAATTGGAGAGCCGGTTATAACAGAATCCCTGGCAGCTGCAATAGAATGTAACTATCCTGTATCGGTACAGGTGTTGTGTCCGTTACAGGAGACAGAAGAGCTGTTAGGTCAGACAAGCCAACAGATTCTTGGTGAAGAAGATATGGAAAAAGCATTGGAAAAAGCGAAAATAATTATAGCTGATCCGCTATATAAACAAATCTGTCCGGAGGGATGCCAATTTTATGAATTGCCACATCTTGCATTTTCGGGAAGGATATATAAGAAAAGGTTGGAAAAGATAGAAGATTTTTGGAAATATGAACAGATATAAAAATAGGTGAGTGAAACGATATGTTGATTGTTTTGAAAATAATTTTATGGTCGTTTAGGTTTTTTGTGGGTGCCGTTATCTTTCGTTGTGCGTATGTCTTGATGGACTACTTGTCAAGAGATGAGAAGATGTTGGAAGAGGATAGCCATATTCGAAAAAGAATTTTTCTGGTTGAATTCATTGGCGGGGTAACGTTCATTATTTGTGGATTTCAGTATGGTTATGGAAAATTTGGAGTGTTATCCTTACATGCTTCAGTTATATTTGTTTACCTTGGAATATTGCTTGTGATAGCAATGATAGATTGGAATCGACAGATGATTTATGATAGATTTCATATTTTAATTTTGATATTGGCAATTGCAAATATATGGATTGCGCCAGAACATGGATTTGCGGATCGTCTGATTGGATCAGTAATCGTTTCCCTTCCGATGTTGGTTTTGGCGGTTATTGTACCAGGAGCATTTGGTGGCGGTGATATTAAGTTGATGGCGGTTTCAGGCGCCTTTCTTGGAGCAGGACCTGTAATCTGTGCAATGTTTTTGGGACTTTTGAGTGGAGGTGGATATGGTGCTTTCATGTTAAAGTGCAAAAAACTAGGAAGAAAAGATTCATTCGCATTTGGACCATTTCTTGCATTTGGACTCACAGTTGCAGCATTATATGGAGATCAGATTATTTCGAGATGTTTGTGATTTTAATGCCCCTATCCCCTCAGGTTGAGGAGATGGGGAGTTGAATAAGCAAAGCCTATTTTTACAAAATATTAATAATGTTTTCTACACCAGTGTTCCAGTAGATTTATAAGCGAATATAAAAGTGTTGCCATAAGACAGAGAAGAAGGATGCTCATAAGCAGCCAATCCATCTTAAAGATCTGGCTTGCATAGATAATCAAATATCCAAGCCCCTCTCTTGCAGCCAAAAATTCTCCGATGATAACGCCGACCAGACAGAGTCCAATGTTGACTTTCATGTTACTGATAATTGCGGGGAGAGAATAGGGAAGTACGACCTTAAGAAGTGCGTGACCTCGATTTCCGCCCAGCGTATAGATGAGTTTGAGTTTTCCGGGATCTACTGCCATAAAACTTGTGTAGAGATTTAAAATGCTTCCGAAAATTGCGACTGACATTCCAGCTACAATGATGGTGGTTTTTGTGGCGCCAAGCCATACGATGAGTAAAGGTGCCAAGGCAGATTTTGGCAGGCTGTTCAGCACAACGAGATATGGGTCGAGAATTTCAGAGAGGCGATTGCTGAACCAGAGTAAAATAGTAATTAATATGCTTGTTGCAATTACGAGCAGAAAACTAACAATTGTTTCGTAAAGAGTAACACCAGTGTGCAAGAAAATGCTTTTGTCGAGTACCATTTTCCAGAAACAGAGCGCAATTTTTGAAGGGCTGCTGAAGATAAAGGAATCAATGATACCAGTATTTGCTGTAAATTCCCAAAGAAAAAGAAAACTAAAAAGAATCAAAATACGAGAGACTTTGACAATGCATTTGTGCTTCTTTTGTTGCTTTAGATAGTTGATCTGATTTTCGGAAAGTTCATTTGAAAGGTCAGTCATCTGTATTCAACTCCTTCCATATTAGATTAAAATAATGTTTAAATTCAGGAGAATTTCTGCGATTCAGAGGAGTATCTTGTTCCAGATTAAAAATAAGTGGAACTGTCTGGCGTATGATGGCGGGTCTGGCGGAGAGAATAATAATCCGGTCTGCAAGAGAGATGGCTTCGGATAAATCATGCGTTACAAGAAGCGCAGATTTTCCTTCTTGCCGGATGATTTGCCCGATGTCATCGCCAACATTTAATCGTGTCTGATAATCGAGTGCAGAAAAAGGTTCATCTAAAAGCAGAAGATCGGGATCCAGGACAAGTGTACGAATCAGAGCAGCACGTTGCCGCATTCCACCGGATAATTCGGAAGGTCTTGCATTTTCGAACTGTTTTAATCCATAAATATCTAAAAGATCATGTGCTTTTTCACGTGTTCTGGCAGTCAGCATATGTTGGATTTCCAGTCCAAGGATTACATTATTGTAGATGGTACGCCATTCAAAAAGTTCATCGTGCTGTAGCATATATCCTACATTTGTGGTACTTTCGCGAAGATACTTTCCATTGATTTTAATTAGGCCTTTTTCGGGAATGAGAAGACCGGCAATGAGTGATAAAAGTGTGGATTTTCCACAGCCGGAAGGTCCTACAATGGCCACAAATTCTCCTTTGTTTAAGACAAAGGAGATTCCGCTTATGGCAGGAGTTTCCCCTTCTGTATTATGGTAGGCATAGTGAATATTTTTAAGTTCCAGTACTTGTTCCATGGAAACCTCCACAAAATAATAACTTATATTTTATAGTATGCATATTATTAGAAAATGCGCATCCTTGCGGAAAATCAATATTTTTCTTGTCAGACGACACGGGAAAAGTTATAATTGCATGTAAGTACGCAAGATAGGAAGATGACTATGAATTATCAAAAAGAATTAGATAAGCTTTTAGACAAGCTGACTTTGGAAGAACGCATTCCCAAATTATTGCTCCACAGTTGTTGTGCACCTTGTAGCAGCTATGTGTTAGAGTATTTGAGTAATTATTTTGAAATTACAGTATTTTACTATAATCCGAACATTTATCCGGAGACGGAATATACGAAACGTATTTTGGAACAGCAAAAATTGATTGATGATATGAAGTTTAAACATCCGGTCAGTTTTATAGCCGGAGAATATGAGAAAGAAAAGTTCTATGAGATGGCAAAAGGGATGGAGGACGTAAAAGAAGGCGGCTCACGTTGTATGAAGTGTTACGAACTTCGTTTGAGAGAAACAGCAGAGCTGGCAAAAGACGGAGAATATGATTATTTTACGACGACACTTAGCATCAGTCCCCTAAAGAATGCGACAAAATTAAATGAAATCGGGCAGCGTCTGGCGAAGGAATATGGCGTGGAATATCTGGTTTCAGACTTTAAGAAGAAAAATGGTTACAAGCGTTCCACAGAACTGTCAAAAATTTATGGTTTGTACAGACAGGATTACTGTGGTTGTGAATTTTCTCAGAGACAACGAAAGTAAGACACTGTTGACTTTAGATAAAAATATGGTACACTTTTATACAGTACAGTATTAAATGACGGAAAGGAAGAGATTATGGCACAATTATGGGGAGGTCGTTTCACAAAAGAGACTGACCAGTTAGTATATAAGTTCAATGCATCTATTTCATTTGATCAGAGATTTTATGAGCAGGATATCAAAGGAAGTATGGCACATGTTACCATGCTTGCAAAGCAGGGAATCCTGACTGATGCAGAAAAAGAGACAATTATTACAGGACTTCAGGGAATTTTGGATGATGTGAAATCCGGAAAACTTGAGATTACTGATAAATATGAAGATATTCACAGTTTTGTTGAGGCAAACCTGATCGACCGTGTGGGAGATGCAGGTAAGAAGCTTCATACCGGACGAAGCAGAAATGATCAGGTTGCACTGGATATGAAGCTTTATATCCGTGATGAAGTGCAGGAGACAGATGCACTGATCAAGGAGATGTTAGAGGCGATTCTTGGAATTATGGAGAATAACCTTGAGACATATATGCCGGGATTCACACATTTACAGAAAGCACAGCCAATCACACTGGCTCACCACATGGGCGCGTATTTTGAGATGTTCAAAAGAGATCATGAGCGTATGAAGGACATTTATGCAAGAATGAATACATGTCCGCTTGGATCCGGAGCCCTTGCAGGAACAACTTACCCGTTAGACCGTGCCTATACAGCAAAGCTTCTTGGATTTGACGGACCAACTATGAACAGTATGGATGGTGTTTCTGACAGAGATTATCTGATTGAGTATTTGTCAGCGCTTTCCATGATTATGATGCATCTGAGCCGTTTCTCAGAGGAAGTGATCATCTGGAATTCCAATGAATATAAGTTTGTTGAGATTGATGATGCTTACAGTACCGGAAGCAGTATTATGCCGCAGAAGAAGAATCCGGATATTGCAGAGCTTGTAAGAGGTAAGACCGGACGTGTCTATGCTGCACTGACCGGACTTCTTGTTACAATGAAAGGAATTCCGCTTGCATACAACAAAGACATGCAGGAAGATAAAGAACTTCCATTTGATGCAATCGATACAACAAAAGGCTGCTTACAGTTATTCGCAGGCATGCTCCGCACGATGACATTTAAGAATGACCGCATGGAAGAGAGTGCAAAGCACGGATTTACAAATGCGACAGATGCAGCAGATTACCTTGTAAATCACGGAGTCCCGTTCAGAGATGCACACGGAATCGTAGGACAGCTTGTATTACTTTGTCTGGATAAAAAGATTCCGTTAGATGATCTTCCACTTGAGGAGTACAAGAAGATTTCACCTGTATTCGAGGAAGATATCTATGAAGCAATCAGTTTAAAGACATGTGTAGAGAAACGTAATACAACTGGTGCACCGGGTGTGAAACCAATGCAGGAAGCAGTGGATAGTTATAAAAAATATATGGAAGAGTACTAGAAGGGAGATATAAGAGATGGATCAGAAATTAAGAGTCGGAATATTAGGAGCAACAGGAATGGTTGGACAGCGTTTTATCGCACTTCTGGAGAACCACCCATGGTTCGAGGTTGTAACAGTTGCAGCCAGCCCAAGATCAGCAGGAAAGACATATGAAGAAGCAATCGGTGACCGCTGGAAAATGGATACACCGATGCCGGAAGGAGTTAAGAAACTGATCGTTGCGAATGTTAATGAAGTAGAGAAAGTAGCTTCTTCTGTAGACTTTGTATTTAGTGCAGTTGATATGACAAAAGACGAGATCCGTGCGATTGAGGAAGCTTATGCAAAGACAGAAACTCCAGTTGTGTCTAACAACAGTGCACACCGCTGGACAAAGGATGTTCCGATGGTAGTGCCGGAGATCAACTCAGACCACTTTGAACTGATCAATGATCAGAGAAAACGTCTCGGAACAACACGTGGATTTATTGCAGTAAAACCAAACTGCTCTATCCAGAGTTACACACCTTGCCTTGCAGCATGGAAAGAGTTCGGACCAAAAGAAGTTGTTGCTACAACATATCAGGCAATTTCCGGAGCAGGTAAAACATTCAAAGAGTGGCCGGAGATGGTAGAGAATATTATTCCATACATCGGTGGAGAGGAAGAAAAGAGCGAGCAGGAGCCGCTTCGTGTTCTTGGAACATATGAGAACGGACAGATCACACTTGCAGATGCTCCGAAGATTACATGCCAGTGTCTGCGTGTGCCGGTTCTGAACGGACACACAGCAGCTGTATTTATCAACTTTGAGAAGAAACCTACAAAAGAGCAGCTGATCGAGAAATTGGAAAGCTTCAAAGGATTTCCACAGGAGGCTGAGCTTCCAAGTGCACCAAAGCAGTTTATCCGCTACATGGAAGAGGATAACCGTCCACAAGTTAGATTAGACGTAGACTATGAGAACGGAATGGGTGTATCCATCGGACGTCTCAGAGAAGATTCTATGTTTGACTTTAAGTTTGTAGGACTTTCACACAATACAGTCCGTGGAGCGGCAGGTGGAGCTGTACTTTGCGCAGAAGCATTGACAGCAAAAGGATATATTCAGGCAAAATAAACATTATATAAAAACAAAAATGCAGCCAGTTATATAAAAAAGTAACTGGTTGCATTTGTTTTCGAAAAAAATTGTAAATATACTTCTTGTGCTTTTTTTAGTAACATGCTATTCTATCTACACGCAGATGATTTTCTTTTCATCAGCAGAAACGTATCTAATAATTTCGTTCATTTCATAGCCGAAGTAATATCAGGTAAATAATCCAAAGTAATGAACAGTTGACATGAAAAGACAGTATAGTTTGGAAGGATGGATAATTGTTTTGCCTGTCCCGAAGGAGGTACTGTTTTGCGGGGTGGAAGGTAGAAATGAAAAAAGAAGTGTGTTATACTAATATGAATAAGAAGAAAAGAATCATGGGAGAGACAGGAATGAAATATGCAAATCCCTATACACCTGGAGCTGGCTTCATGCCGGGACACATTGCAGGTCGAAAGGAATCGCTGGAAAGAGCAGAAAAATATTTAAATACACTTGTGCTGGGATATCCGCAGCAGTCTGTTATTTATTATGGTCTGCGGGGCGTTGGAAAGACAGTATTGTTAAATGCAATCGAATGTAAGACAGATGATATGCCAGTGCTGATGGGACATATTGAAATTGCTGAAAAGAAGAATTTCACACAACAGATTACGAATTATTCTAAGAAATTTATTCATAAAATGAGCTTTAAAGAAACAGCGAAAGATTTTGTGAGTAAAGCACAGGAATTACTGAAAGCCTTTACAGTAACATATAATCCAGAAGACCAGTCTTTTAAAGTAGGAATGGAAGAACGGGAATACATTGTGACAGGAGATTTGTCTGATGATCTGACAGACCTTTTTGTCACAATGGGGAAGATGGCAGAAAAGACTGGATATGCCATATGCTTTTTTATTGATGAAATCCAATACATGAAGGACGAGGAAATAGGGGCACTGGTAAATGCGATTCACAGATGTAATCAACTTCGATTACCACTTATGATTTTTGGTGCAGGTCTTCCGAAGATACTGAAGACACTTGGAAAGGTAAAATCATATTCAGAACGGCTTTTCCGATTTGAAGAGATTGATGCATTGTCAGACGAGGATGCCAGAGAGGCGATTGTAAAACCAGCAGAACCATTAGAAGGCAGCTATACAGATGAGGCTTTAAAACGAATTATCCAGGAGACACAGGGATATCCATATTTTATACAGGAACTTTGCAGTGCGATATGGGAAGAACTTGCTCCTGAGCAGACAGTGATAGGTATTGATGATGTTGAGCATGCGATTGTAAAGTTTTATGAAAACCTTGATTTAGGCTTTTATAAGTTGAGGTATGACAGATGTACCCATAAGGAAAAAATGTTTATATTTGCCATGGCAAAATGCAAGAAATTACCGTGTTCAATTTCGAATGTTGCAAAAGTTATGGGATCGGAAGTGGCATCGATATCACCTTATCGTGCGCAATTGATTAATAAAAGTGTGATTTATGCAACAGGTTATGCGGAAATTGATTTTACTGTACCTGGATTTGACAGATTTCTAAAGCGTGTGAATCCGGAATTGCAGATAGAATTCAATGAAATATGCAGTAAAAATACGAAGTGATGTTTAGAATATAGAAAGCAGATATGAAAAGGGGGACGAGACTGATGAGTAAGGAGTTATTGAATTATACCCAGAACAGGGAGTTATCCTGGCTGAAGTTTAATCACCGGGTACTGGAAGAGGCGCAGGATGAATCAGTACCGCTTTTGGAAAGAATGAAGTTCGTTGCTATCTTTACGAGCAATCTGGATGAGTTTTTTATGATTCGTGTTGGAAGCCTTTTTGATATGGCTCATACAGATGCGGGGGCAAAGGACAGTCGTTCTGGTATGAATGCAAAGGAGCAGATTCAGGCAATTCTGGAAGAAGTGGCGCCTTTGTATAAAGAACGTGATAAGACGTATTCTGAGATAAAAAAAGAATTACATCCATATGGTGTGTGTGGGCTTGATTATAAAGAGCTGGAGTCTCAGGAAAAGAAATATGTAAAGCATTATTTTAAAAATCAGATATTACCAATTCTTTCACCGCAGATTGTGGATGCGAATCATCCATTTCCACATCTTTTGAATAAAGAATTGTATGTAACGGCAAGTCTGAAGATGGACAATAAAAGTATGATGGGAATTGTTCCGGTACCACAGTTTGTGTCTGATATTTTGTATCTGCCAGGACATGATATCCGTTATATCCGTATGGAAAAAGTGATTTTGGAGCATTTGGATCTTGTATTTCCAAAATACGAAGTGTCCGAGAAAAATTATATTTGTGTAACGAGAAATGCGGATGTGTCACCAGATGATGAGGCATTGGAAGTGACTGATGATTTCCGGTATCTTATGCAGCAGACCATTCACAGACGTCGTCGAATGGCAGTAGTCAGGCTGGAGACAGCGGATAAATTATCAGAGGAAACACAGAAGTATTTTTGTGAAAAATTTGAGATTGAGCCGAATCAGATTTTCCGAACAAAGATGCCGATGAAGTTAGATTATATGTTTGCAATTGCCGGAAATCTGCCGGAGGCAATGAAGCGGTCTTTGATTTATACACCGTTTTCACCTCAGAATAGTGGACATGTGTCCAGTGGATCTGTGATGCGTCAGATTAAAAAGAAAGATATTCTTTTGTTTTATCCATATGAAAGTATGGATCCGTTTTTGAAGTTGATCAAGGAAGCATCGGTAGATCCGAATGTCATGACGATTAAAATTACGATTTATCGTCTTGCAAAGAAAGCGCGGCTGGTAGAATATCTTTGCGCGGCAGCAGAGAATGGCAAAGAGGTTACAGTTCTGATAGAACTTCGTGCAAGATTTGATGAGCAGAATAATATTGACTGGTCAGAACGGCTTGAAGATGCCGGATGCCGTGTGATTTATGGATTTGATGGTTATAAAGTGCATTCTAAAATTTGCCTGATCACTTATCGTAACCGAGGTGAGATTCAGTATATTACGCAGATCGGAACAGGTAATTACAATGAGAAGACTGCTGCGATGTATACAGATCTGTCGCTTATGACAGCGAACCCGGCAATTGGAAAGGATGCAGCTGAATTCTTTAAAAATATGTCTATTGGCAATCTGGCAGGGCAGTATGATTATCTGATCGTATCACCAACCAGTCTGAAACAGAAGATTTTGTATCTGATAGATGAAGAGATAAAGAAAGGGTCTGCAGGTCGGATTATTATGAAAATGAATTCGGTTACAGATGTAGATTTCATCAGGAAAGTATCCGAAGCTTCTCAGGCAGGTGTAAAAGTGGAATTGATCGTAAGAGGAATTTGCTGTATTTTACCGGGAGTTCCGGGATATACAGATAATGTCCGTGTCATGAGTGTTGTTGGAAGATATTTGGAGCATCCTCGTATTTTTAGCTTTGGTACAGGAAGTGAGCAGAGAATTTATATTGGTTCTGCGGACATGATGACGCGAAATACAGAAAAGCGTGTCGAGGTAGCAGCTCCGATTTTGGATCCGGATATTCGCAGACAGATTAACCATTATTTGAAAGTGATGTTAAGTGATAATGTAAAAGCAAGAGTGCTCGAAAGCAATGGCAAATACAGACGCAGAGAGCAAAAAGAACCATATATTGATTCACAGAATGTTTTTATGCAGGAAGCATTGCAATCAAAACCACCGCAGGAAGCGCCGGAAGAAATCGGATTTTGGAAGAAAATTCGCCGGATATTTCACAAATAATTTGTGAAAAGACAAATTTGAGTAAGGAGTTAACGTAAATAAATATGGGGAAATCACTATATATAGCTGAGAAACCCAGTGTTGCACAGGAGTTTGCGAAGGCATTGAAGCTGAACACAAGAAGGCAGGACGGGTATCTGGAATCAGAGGATTCAATTGTGACATGGTGTGTAGGACATCTGGTGACTATGAGCTATCCTGAAGAGTATGATCCTGCTTTGAAAAAGTGGAGCCTTCAGACATTGCCATTTATACCGACAAGATTCAAATATGAAGTTATACCGTCGGTGGCGAAACAGTATAAGATTGTAGCAGGGCTTTTGAATCGGGCAGATGTAGAGACAATCTATGTCTGTACCGACTCGGGGCGTGAGGGAGAATATATTTATCGTCTTGTTGAACAACAGGCAAAGGTACAAGGGAAGAAGAGGCGCAGGGTCTGGATCGACTCACAGACAGAAGAGGAGATACTGCGAGGAATCCGGGAAGCAAAGGATTTAAGTGAATATGATAATCTGGCAAGTGCTGCTTATTTGCGGGCGAAAGAAGATTATCTTATGGGAATTAATTTTTCCAGATTATTGACATTAAAATATGGAAACAGCATTTCGAATTATCTTGGTACAAATTATTCGGTTGTGTCAGTTGGCAGGGTAATGACTTGTGTCCTTGGAATGGTCGTAAGAAGAGAACGGGAAATCCGAGAATTTATTGAAACACCGTTTTATCGTATCCTTGCAAAAATCGGAGAACAAGGGCAGACATTCGAAGGAGAATGGCGTGCAGTCAAGGGCTCCAAGTGGTTTGAGTCTTTTGATCTTTATAAGGAAAATGGATTTAAAGAACGCGAAAAGGCGCAGCAGGTCATAGATTACCTGACGCAGGAGCAGCCGGTAAGGGGACAGATTGCGTCTATTGAGAAGAAAAAAGAGAAGAAGAATCCACCACTTTTATTTAACCTGGCAGAACTTCAAAATGAATGTTCGAAACGTTTTAAGATCAGTCCGGATGAGACATTGAAAATTGCACAGGAACTTTATGAAAAGAAGCTGACAACCTATCCGAGAACCGATGCCCGTGTGCTTTCTACTGCTGTGGCAAAGGAGATACATAAGAACCTCAATGGACTTATGAAATATGAGCCGGCCGTTCCGTTTTTGCAGGAGATTGTAGGATTTGGAAGCCATAAAGCTCTGGCAAAGACAAGATATGTCAATGATAAACAGATTACAGATCACTATGCCATTATTCCAACCGGACAAGGCATGAGTGCACTGAACGGACTTTCCTGGACATCACGGGCGGTCTATGATGTGATCGTAAGACGATTTTTAAGTATATTTTATCCGGCGGCAGTTTATCAGAAGGTTGCCATTACAACAAAGGTAAAAGAAGAGTCTTTCTTTGCAAGCTTTAAAGTGCTGGCAGAGCCTGGATATTTAAAAGTTGTTGGAGTTCCGGGCGAAAAGAAGGGAGAATCTGGCAGCACTGCAGGAGCAGAAGCCGAAAATGCAAATGGAAGTATGACTTCTTCAGAAGCAGGTGATGACTCTCAAAATGATAATGGTGAGAGTCATGAAGATATGGCATCTTCCCAGGCATTTTTTGAAAAAATCCAAAGCTTGAAAAAAGGGATGACTCTCCCAATCCAGGGAATGGAGATTAAGGAAGGAAAGACATCTCCACCGAAGCGCTATAATTCCGGTTCCCTGATCCTTGCTATGGAAAATGCAGGGCAGTTAATTGAAGATGAGGAACTTCGTGCACAGATTAAAGGAAGCGGAATTGGAACAAGTGCGACCAGAGGTGAAATCTTAAAGAAGCTTTTTAACAATAAATATCTGGCACTCAATAAGAAGACACAGATTGTCACACCGACCATGCTTGGAGAAATGATCTATGATGTGGTTGACCATTCTGTCCGGTCACTTTTAAATCCAGAACTGACAGCAAGCTGGGAGAAGGGACTGACCTATGTGGCTGACGGAGATATCACTTCTGACGAGTATATGATGAAACTGGACCGCTTTGTATCCAGCCGAACAGAAGGGGTGAAAGGACTGAATAATCAGTATCAGCTCCGTGCCTGTTACGACCGGGTCGCACCGTTTTATAAGAATGAGAAGCAGACGACGAAGTACGCAAAATCCGGGCGCGCAAAGAACGGAACAAAGACCAGTGCGAAAAAGAATATAAAAAATAAATAATAAGTAAACTGTGAGCAGGAGGAGTTTAGAAATGTTCGAAGAAATGACAGTAGCAAAGATGTATAATCTTGATGAGACAATCGCAAAGGATATTTTTGAAGGGGTGACTTATCCATGGGAAGTACTTCCAAAGATCAGCGAATTTATCGTAAAGTTGGGAGAGACACTTCCGGCAGATGAGTATGATAAAGTAGGAGAAAATGTGTGGATTGCAAAATCTGCAAAAGTATTTGAATCAGCATATATCCACGGACCGGCAATCATTGGAAAAGATGCAGAGGTTCGCCACTGCGCATTTATCCGTGGTAATGCAATTGTAGGAGAGGGAGCCGTAGTCGGAAACTCTACAGAACTTAAGAATGTTATCCTGTTCAATAAAGTACAGGTTCCACATTACAACTATGTTGGAGATTCCGTACTTGGATACAAAGCACATATGGGGGCAGGATCTATCACTTCCAATGTAAAATCAGACAAGAAACTGGTCGTAGTAAAATCACCAGAGGGTCAGATTGAGACCGGAATCAAGAAATTTGGAGCTATGCTCGGTGATGAAGTAGAAGTTGGTTGCGGAACCGTATTAAATCCGGGAAGCGTAGTCGGAAGCCGCAGCAATATCTATCCGTTGTCCAGTGTCAGAGGATTCGTACCTGCAAATAGTATCTACAAAAAGCAGGGAGAAGTAGTAGAGAAATATTAAAATCCGCATGTATTCAATTATATAAAAACACAGGAGAGGCTGTACACGAGCTGATTTTCCATAACTGTTGCGTCGTTTATAACCTTCCTGTATCGTAAACTCGCCTGAAAAGAAGGCTCAGACAGTACGATACAAGAAGAACTTACTCACAGTTATTAGGAAAATCACACGATTGTACAGCCTCTTTTTGTGTTTTTAGAAATATCTGGTATGACAAGGGGTAACAGAAAAAATGTGCTTTCTGTATTGACAATACAATTCCTCTATGTTATTGTATAGAAAACTTTAACACTTTAAAGCGTAACGGTTTAAAGCAACAGATTTTAAGCAAAAGACTAGTTATTTGGAGGAAATGAGAGATGTCAAAGGAAGTATTGTGTATTATCTTGCTTGTCGTATTCTTTGCAATTATGATTTATGTTGGATTTTATTCCAGAAAGCATGCGACAGATGTGAACGGTTTTGTTCTTGGAGGGCGTGGCGTCGGTCCGTGGCTGACGGCATTTGCTTTTGGAACATCGTATTTTTCAGCTGTTATTTTCGTAGGCTATGCGGGACAGTTTGGATGGAACTTTGGATTGGCCAGTACATGGGCTGGACTTGGAAATGCATTTATCGGATCGTTGCTCGCGTGGAACATACTTGGAAGAAGAACCCGTATTATGACCCAGCGTGTGGATGCTAAGACGATGCCGGATTTCTTTGGTAAGAGATTTGAAAGTGTGCCGCTTAAGGTGACGGCATCAGTCATTGTATTCATTTTCTTGATTCCATACACGGCGTCCTTATACAATGGGCTTTCCAGTCTCTTTGGACTTGTGTTTGATATTCCGTACTGGCTTGTTATTTTAATTATGGCAGTTCTGACTGGATTTTATGTTATTTTCGGTGGGTACATGGCAACGGCGATTAATGATTTTATTCAGGGAATCATTATGCTGTTTGGAATATGCGCGGTAATCGGAGCGGTACTTGCGGACAACGGAGGATTTCAGGAGGCAACAAAGACACTGGCAGCCGTGACAGGTGATGCAGGATGGCAGGGAGCATACACCGCGTTTTTGGGACCGGATCCGATGGCGCTTTTATTTGTAGTAATTCTGACTTCCCTTGGAACATGGGGACTGCCACAGATGGTTGGTAAATTTTATGCTATAAAGAGTGAAAAAGATATACATAAAGGAACGGTTATATCCACAGTGTTTGCTATTATTGTTGCCGGAGGCTGCTATTTCCTCGGAGGATTCGGAAGACTGTATGCAGATAAAGTAACCATCAATCCAGCTACCGGGAAACCGCTGTTCGACACCATTGTGCCGACGATGTTATCCACACTTCCGGCACTTGTCATAGCAGTGGTCATTGTGCTTGTATTATCTGCGTCCATGTCCACCCTTTCATCACTGGTACTGACATCAAGTTCTACATTTACACTGGATGTGATCAAGCCTGCATCTAAGAAAGAAATGTCTGAGAAAAAGCAGGTATTTGTTATGAGGGTGTTTATTGTATTTTTTATTTTTGTGTCGGCAGTCATTGCGATTTTTAAAGATGCACATCCGGAAATAACATTTATCGCACAGATGATGGGAGTTTCCTGGGGCGCACTTGCAGGATCATTCCTGGCACCATTTTTATATGGACTGTACTGGAAAGGCGTGACAAAAGCTTCTGCATTTGTTTGTTTTATATGGGGCTGTGCAGTGGCAGTTATCCAGCTTTTTATTACGCTTGGAGGAGTTGATGTGAGTGGATGGGGACCAGTGCTTGGATACATTTTTAAATCATCTATCAATTCCGGGGTGGTCGCTATGGTTGGTGGACTCATTCTTGTTCCGGTCGTGAGTCTCTTTACAAAGAAACAGGATCCGAAAGTAATTGATGATTTGTTTGCATGTTATGAAGAGAAAGTTATGACGACGAGAAAAGAAGCACTTGAGGATGAATAAAAAGATGACAGAATCTAACAGGCCTATTGCCCATGGTTAAAGAATTGAGTCTGAAATTTGAAAAGATATACAGATGTTAAAAAAAATCAAGAAAAGTGATTAAAAATGTCACTTTTCTTTTTTTTTTTTATATGGTAGTATGAGCAAGTGCAAAAAAAGACAATTAGTTTGATAAATATTAACTTGAAAGGATGATAGACATGAAGAATTTTGAAAAATATGAAAAGACTTATTTTATGCCGCCGGTTGTCACATATGATTGGGTGAAAAAGACAGAGATTGAGAAACCACCGGTGTGGTGTAGTGTTGATTTGAGAGATGGTAACCAGGCTTTGATCGAGCCTATGAGTCTTGAGGAGAAACTGGAGTTCTTTCAGATGTTAGTAGATATCGGCTTTAAAGAGATTGAGGTCGGATTTCCGGCAGCTTCTGAGACGGAATATAAGTTCATGAGAACTTTGATTGAGAAGAATATGATTCCAGATGATGTGACAGTTCAGGTATTGACTCAGGCGAGAGAACATATTATTAAAAAGACCTTTGAAGCAGTAAAGGGTGCTCCGCATGCAGTGATTCATCTGTATAATTCAACATCTGTAGCACAGAGAGAACAGGTATTTAGAAAAGATAAAGAGCAGATTAAAAAGATTGCCATTGATGGAGCAGAGTTACTTTTGAAATTGGCTAATGAAACAGATGGAAACTTCACATTTGAGTACAGCCCAGAGAGTTTTTCCGGAACTGAAGTAGATTATGCAGTTGAAGTTTGTAATGCTGTTTTGGATGTATGGAAACCAACTGCAGATAATAAAGCAATTATTAATATTCCAACAACTGTTGAAAATGCAATTCCACATGTGTTTGCCTGCCAGTTGGAGTATGTAGATAAGAATCTGAAATACAGAGATAATGTAGTATTAAGTCTTCACCCACACAATGATCGTGGTTGTGGTGTCGCAACTGCTGAACTTGGAATTCTGGCAGGAGCAGATCGTATCGAAGGTACATTATTCGGAAATGGAGAACGTACCGGTAATGTTGATATTGTCACATTAGGATTAAATATGTTCTCACATGGTGTGGATCCAAAGCTTGATTTCAGTGATATGCATCATATTCGTGAGACGTATGAAAGACTGACGAGAATGCATGTATATGAGCGGCAGCCATATGCAGGAGACCTTGTATTTACTGCGTTTTCTGGTTCACATCAAGATGCGATTGCCAAAGGAATGGCATGGAGAGATGAAAAGAAATGTGATAAATGGACAGTTCCATATCTTCCAATTGATCCTCAGGATGTTGGAAGAAAATATGATTCTGATGTTATTCGTATCAATAGTCAGTCTGGTAAGGGCGGCGTGAACTATATCCTGAAACAGAGTCATGGTATCAATCTTCCGAAAGAGATGCGTGAAGAAGTCGGATATCTTGTTAAGGGTGTATCTGACCGTGCACATAAAGAATTAACGCCAGAGCTTGTATATCAGATTTTCTCTGATAATTACATTAATACAAAACCGGTATTCCATATCGATGAATGTCATTTTAGACAAGTGAATGGAATTACGGCGGAAGTTACGATTAATCATGAAAAAGAGAGTCAGATTATTACGGCAAATGGAAATGGACGTCTTGATGCTGTGAGCAATGCGATCAAGCAGTATTTTAATGTCAGCTATGAACTGAGTTTCTACGAAGAACATTCTCTGACGAAAGGATCTTCTTCTAAGGCAGTAGCATATGTAGGTATCATAAGTAAAGAAAAGACTTTCTGGGGCGTTGGAGTAGATGCCGATATTATTAAGGCGTCTGTTGAAGCGCTGACAGTTGCAGTAAATAAACTGGAAGAAATTGGAAGTGCCAATGCGTGTAAAGATGCACGTATGATTGAAATATTGAATTATATTCAGGAAAATTATATCGATATTACATTGGATGACCTTTCCGAGAAGTTCTTCCTGTCAAAACCATACATTTCCAAATATATTAAAGAAAAATCAGGGTCTACATTCGGAGAGTTAGTGAAGAAAATCCGTATGAAAAAGGCCAGAGCACTTCTTAAGAGCAGCAATATGACAGTGGAAAACATAGCACTTTCTGTCGGATATCAGAATGTAGAACACTTTAACAGGCTGTTTAAAAAAGCTTATAATATGACTCCGATCCAGTTTAGAAATCAAAAATAAATATTATGTAAGTGTTTTCAAAAGCGGTTTTGAGCTAAATGCCCAAACCGCTTTTAGATTTTTGAAAAAAGTCATAACAATTATACAAAAATCGTCAAAACCTTAACAAAACTACTTTGAAAGCGTTGCCATTTATAGGTAAAAAAGTTATAATAAATTTGGCGAAATTTTGGTATAACCATATTTTAATAAAGAAAATGGAGGGCTAAATTATGGGCAAC
>CAKRCL010000010.1 GCA_934307335.1 uncultured Dorea sp.
CATCCTCGCGGAGCGTTTATCTCAGTCGGAGATTGTACTCCCACTGAGAAAGACTTGTTATTACTCACCACTTGCAGGACGCCACTGAAAAAGTCCTTATTTTGCGCAAAACAGCGCAAGATAAAGTATATTTATATATTTTACAATACTATATATTTTGTATGTAAAAACAGTTTTTCAGTGGCGTCCTTGCAGAAGTGGGAGTCTTCTCGACTGAGATAAAATTACTCAATCCTGTGTTTCCCTGCCCTCCAAATTATCATTTAATGTATTCTCGCAATCCTGTGTTTCCCTGCTCTCCCAGTCATCTTTTAACATATTTACACTATCCTGCATCTCTCCCGCCAGTTCGCTGTTCTGCCACTTTTCTTTTTTCTTCTGCGTTTTTTCTCTTTGCATGAAAAAACTGTCCGGATCGGATATTTCAAAGTCTTCTGTCCAACTCCATGCATCTGAGCTGTTATCTGAGGTCACATAAAATTCTTTTCGCTGCTTTGCACGCTGCGCCAGTTCGGTCTCCACCTCTTTTATGATTTCCATCAAATCTAACCGGTCTGCTTTATTCTGCGATATCATTGCCGGTTCTTGTTCAGATTGTAACTCCAATGCAGATTCAGAGATTGGTTCAGACAGGTTCTCTGTATTCCAGTTTTTAAAATCTGTCTGCCTGTTTATCCGTTTGTTCTTTCTGAAAAAACAAATTATTCTGAATACTGCTACAGCAACAATAATTCCAATAACCAGCCACACATACCGGTATGGTTCCGGGCTCTCCTGTTCATAAAGTATATGCAAAATTTCTGTAATTTCTTTCAACTGCTATTCTCCTTTGCTTTATCCTCTCAGATCCGCCATATTTTTCAGACATATTTCCAGCCAGTTTCTGAGATCATCAGAACGAATCATTTCACCTTCCTTATCAGCCCAACTGTCAAATGTCCACAGATCATATTTGACGTCCCGTAGGTTAAGTCCCAATAAAAGGATACTGTGTCTTCGGGCTGTTTTCAGAAAATGCATACACAAATCTTCGTATTCCTGAAAATTTACCGCGATCTCCAATGCAATACAGAACAGATAAAAGGAATGTTCTTTTCTGTCAAATACAGCACTTTCCTGACACAAAAAACGATATCCCCGGCCTTTTTCTATTCTTTCAAGTACTTCTGCCACTAACGCTGCCGTATATTGCAGATACATTTCTGCAGATGAGAAAAAGGACAAATCATTTTTCACTTCTGCATACATTCTTTTCAGGATTCGCAGTGCATCTTTCTCCCGCCCTTTCATTTCCATAAAAATTTTTGCTATTTTCAGTTGCAGAGTCCAGCGTTTAACATCAGCGTAATTGCTTGGCATTACCGTGTGACAGGTAAAATCATACATTGCCAGTGCGAACTCGTTATTTCCTTCTGACAGATAATAATCACCAATCAGTTCCTGAAAACCATAGATGCTTCCTCTTGACAAAAAATCCGGTGAAACATGTTCGACCAGTAATTTACCGACCATTTCTCCCGTCTTTTGATGCGGATACAGATAATACCAGTTGTATAACTCTGCCATATATTTTCTGTCATCACCCATATAAGCGACCGGGCATGGTGGAATTTCGTATTGATAATCTCCCAACATGCGCCATGCTTCCCGGAGATTATCTGATATTTTATCCAATAATGCCTCTTTTGTTATCTCTGTCGATTTTCTTTGCATTGTTTTTACGTTCTCCTTAGTATTTTGGCATGGTAAATAAAAACGGCTTTTCATCCTGTAAGGATATAACAGCTTCCCCAAGTCCAAGATTTAATAATTGCCAGTCTTCCACGGTATGACCTTCCCGCTGAATATCCAAATTATTTTGTTGCGGACTGACACTGAAGTTCTGGTAATTTTCCCCCAGGCGATTTACCACAAATTGACGCGTATCATAATCACATAATTTGAAAGTAATGAGATTCTGGAAAGAGGAAAGCACGTTGTCTGCTCCAGCCTCTCCATACACTTCCTTGATGCCGGCAATATTTTGCAAACCACACATTAAACGAACACCCTCTTCTGTCCCTGAAGGGGATCTGCCAAAATTAATGCTATTAGCTAAATGTTCAAGCCGGGGCAATAATAGTGCTTCATCCAGAAGAAAATATTTGTTTCCTTTGTATCCGGATCTGCCGCCAAGTGCATTTGCAAGTGCTCTGTCAATGAGCATTCCATACATCGGTGCCATCAGCTGTCCTTTTCGCAGGTCATATTCAATAAAGATCACCTTTCGCTGTCCACTGTTCATCACTTCACGCATGGAAAATTCTCTGGCAGGATCTGCCTGCGCAAAAGGACCGACAAAAAGTTTTCGGATCATGGCTCCCAGATAGCTCATTACGCCCTGCGTCTGGTTTCCTTTGTTTCCAATGTAATCCAGACAGCTTCGCAGGTCTTTCATTCTCTCCTCGCCAAAAATTTTCCGCAGATCCTCTACTGTTTTTTGCTGGAAAAAATTGACCAGTTCTCTGTTATTCAGCTTCGATGGATCTAATCTCCAGTAAGTCCGCATCAGGTAGATCATTCCTGATGCGAACATCTGCGCAGCCATGGCTGGGAACACCGGCTGGATCTGACTGTCCATGGTTTTAGATAACTGCAAGGCCAGTTCAAAAGCATCCTCATCTGATTCTGAAGTATATATAAATCTGCCATCCATGCCACGAGGCATAACTTCTGCAAACAAATTGTGGTAACTGGTGATATCTTTATAAATTTCTCCGTTACCGATCACAATTTTTTCATTTGCCGAAATATGTGGTCCAAATTCTCGCAGATAATCTCCCTTGGTATCAAATATGACTACGACCTCTCCGCTTTTTAGCGTTTTCAAAAGCTGCTGCAGAACCCATTGAAAAAAGTTCGTTTTTCCGCTTCCGGGTGTACCGACAGCCAGCAGTCCATACGCCAGATGCTTTTTACTTAATCCCCAGACGTTTCCATTTTTGGGATTTTTAAATATTACAAATGGATCCTTGTCCGGATCTGTTGTCCATTCAGGCACCGGATTTTCATCAATCGCCTGTCCCAGAAGTGTTTGTACGTACGTTTTATTATTGCTATTATTGCTGTCAGTTATTCTGAACTGTTTCTGTCCATAATCGTATGCCATGATATTTCTCTGCCTCCATTTCTTTACAGGTCAAGTCCATCGTCCGCACCTTCACCGCCATCCAGATCAATCCCATCGCCAGCAGATTCCCCCTCATTTGATACTCCGGCAGAACTGCCTGCATGTGCGGCCGCCGAATCGTCAGAAATACCTCCTTCCCGTAAGCCTTCTGTTTCAACTGCAGGTTCACTTTCATTTACTGATTCAGCCAGAATGTTGTTTTCATCCAGTTCTGTTGTTTTTGTGCTAAAGTCCATTTTTGTATCCTCCTTTATATCTGCTTTGTTGAATGTTCCGCTTTGCAGCTGTTCCGCCTGATAACTTGCGATCATCTCTGCTTTCATGGCATTCTGCGTGTAAATATCATTTACCGGGATATTTGTTTTGTAATATTCATTTTGCAGTGTGGTACTGACATCTTTTACAAACTCAGGATTTTGAAATAATTGAATGGCGTTCTGTTCGGTTGCCTGATATCCCTTTGTCAGAACAGATGTTTCATATGCTGCAAATGAGTCTTCCGTCCCAAATTTTGAGGTGAGCTGCGTTAAAATCGATGCCGTCTTATTTTCTGCATTCAGATAAGCATCCCGCTCTGTCGGCTGAAAATAGTAAAAATAGTATCCTCCCGGTGTTTCTCCGGTCACATACTGCGAACCAAGCTTGTAACTGCCATCTTTCAATACCGCACTTGTTGTAAAATCGTTGGCAATATACTCCTGTGTCAGATCCGTATTATCTATTATGACAGTACCATTGATAATTTGATCCTGAAGACAATGCTCATCTTCATGCAGCACTGTATTTAATGCCTGAATATTATAATCTTTTATCTGATTCTCTCGAACCTGACCATTATATTCAACGGACTGGATACCACGTGTCGCAATATCACGGTTTACATTGATATAACCATTTTCAGCATTGCCGCTTTCTATTGCCGGGAGATCTGCGAACTGCACCAGTGGAGCGCCAACCATCCCTTTCTCCATGGCATCCCGGTTTACTGTCTCCTGAAGCAGATCCCGTTTTTCGGATTCGTTTAATTTAGTGTATACAGATTCACGAAACATGCCATAAAGCTCATCATTGCTTAATTTTCCATATTGTGTCGGATGTACTCCGTATCCATTCTTTTCCATAGGCGGTTACATCCGAAAGAGCCAGATTTTTTCTTTTGCCTTGGTTATTTCACCATCTTCCAATTCCTTCATCACAGCAAGAGCCTCAAGAAAATCTCTGTTATGCCAGAGGAAAAGAATCAATGGTATGGAATGATTTTCGATACAGATCTCTGTAAATTCTTTTCCTTCGATCCATTCCTCCACATTCTGCATCAATGCCTTTGGGCATTCCTGCTCTATCCATGCCGCTTTCTCAAGTGCCGCCTTTCTTGAAATGCCATAATCCTCAATAATCTTTGCCACAAGTTTTTCTGTTTCAATCTGTTTCATCATGAACAGCCTCCTTTCTTTTGTCTAAATTTAAACATATGTAGCTGCTTTCATCATCAGAGACAGATTTTTCTTTTGAAACTGTATACAACCCCTTTTGAAACTGCCCATTTAAAGGCAAAAAAAGCTGTCGTTTACAGGAACTTCATTGATTCCTGTAAACGACAGCTTCGACCGTCTTCTGATACTTATTTAAAAATCTCTGTACCAGGAACAGATACTAATTGATAAACATTTCATTTCTCCACTCATTTGCTTCTTTCTCTCTGCCTGTTTGTATTAATAGCGACACATATTCATGAGACAGATCATTCCATATATCCTTTGGAATATGCTTCATTGAAAGCAAACTTTCAAGACCTTCCCAGATCTTATTCTCAGCTCCTGCAAAATCTCCCATATTTCTTTTGCACTCTGACCATTTTTTATTGAATATGGCCTGACGCGGATTTCTGAAAAAATGACTGATTTTTTTTGCTTTTCCAAAATATTTATCGGCGTTGGAAAAACAATCTTTCTTCATATAGCATTCTGCGATTTCACAATAATGCGAAAATAATGTCTCTCTTCCCTGCCAGCCAGATAATACATCGTCCTCATCTGAATCATCAAATTCTAGCAACAAGGCTAATCTTTCGTCCATATCATTTTTACCGGATGCATAGGCTGAAAGATTCATCAATACCAGCGCTGAATCTGTATCTTTATCAACCTCCTTAAAGAAATGATAAAGTGCTTCATGAAGTTGGTTTGCTTCCTCTTGAAGATCGTTATCATAAAGTCTTAAAGCAAAATTATAGCATTCCACAAATGGATCTCTGTCATATGCCTTATATTCAAGATCCACAAGTTCCTTTTCCGAATAGGAACCATTCTTGGCACAGCTGACACGATTGAATTTTTTTTCCTTAATATCATGGCATTTTGATGATATAATGAAAGCATATTTGCGCATTGCGATAAGCATCTTTTTATATCCGTCAAACCCGTCTGTAAGTAACTGTGCATATATTTCATCAATATTGTCCTGCTGTACATTATCAATCCACTGCGAGAAGTAATTTAGTAACATTGAAAGGTCAAAATATGCCTCTGCCAGTTCTACCCAGCAATCGTCCTGCCCTTTTGCCACATAATTCTCATACACAGTGACACTATATCTGATTAGCGACAATGCCTTGCGTATCCTGCGAATATCACACACTTCATCATCTTGATCCATTTGTTGTTCCAGCAAAATTTTCTGTTCTGGTTTATTGGGAACAAACTGTTCAGAATTAAGATTTATCAGAATTCCCAAGTCATTTTCCCATATCATATCATATTCAACCGCAAGATAGTTTCCACTAATTCTGCACAATGAAGCAAGCTTTTCAGCATATAATAATGCATTTTCTTCGTACAGTTCCCGATATAATTCAATTGCCCGTTCCATACTATCTACTATGATCTGTTCACTGCTGAATGGTTCTGCATAATTCATTCTGCAAAAAATGTTCAACACATACGCATAGTTAACTTTCCATCGGATAGGATCTTTCTCATACAGTATCTCAAGCAAATCGATTGCCTTTTCCATGTATTGCCTACTTTGCTTTCGCCGGATTTCATGCGTGTCATCAGATGTGATATGATACACTAACAATCCGGCATTTCTCCGATAATACAGACCCGCCAGTCGGCTATAAAAATATGCCTTCTCTACCATGATATCGTCATCATTCTCACAAACCGTCGAAAGAGCCTCCAGAGCAGCAGATACAAATTGATCAGACACCTGTTCATCGTGCTCATTCACAAATGCTAGCAGCGAAAACAGCTTAAAAATTTCAGGATTACCCAAATCAATTTTTGATGCCAGGTCAAGAACCTCGGATGTGTGTTTTCTTGAACTATCCACATGTTCAACTCGGAAAAGAATATCTGAATCCAGTAAAAGTCTCAGGATTTCACAATGAATCTCATAGCTTTTTTTCTTGTCTCCAGTTTTACTTATCACATTTATTAGCTTTTCGTACATGCTAAGTGCCATTTCGTAGTTTCGCGAAACACCTTCCCCGATTCTGTACATGTTGGCAAGTTTTTCCATCGCTGGAGCATAATTCGCGTTACTTGCCTGACTGATCAATTCAGTCGCACGATCATAATCCAGTTCTACATCAATTCCATTCAGATATGCCAGTCCAATAAAAAAAAGATGCATTGGATCATCCGTTCTTGCAGACACTGCAATATCCGTGAAGTTTTTATAAAAGCAATTTTCAAGCTGCTCTGTATTCCCAGCCTCAATGCCGTCAGGGATATCTTCGTATTTTTTCTTTAATAACTCTCTCTGTTCAAAAGTCATCTTTTCCGGAATGATTGGAAGCACAGGCAGTGACATTTCTCTGGCTTTAGGATATTCCACCAATTGAACATAATTTCCCTCTTCTATCAGATTTTCTGTAACACAAAGTACAAAAAGATGACTATTGCGCATAGCCTCCGCAATGGCATGGTTGAAACTCTCTCCCGGCACCAGATATTCATCAAACCAAATGGATATATCCCAGCAAAACGGAATATCATGAATTAATTTCATAAGTTTATTTGCTAATACGCGATCTTTTTTTCGATAACTCAAAAATATACGGGCATAAAAAGCTTCTTTTATTTTCTGCATAAGTTCATCACTAACTAAAGTAGCAGAAAGAAATTTGATGATCTTTTCTTCAAAAGTCAACGTGGTTGTATCACATGCATTTCTATCAATAAAATGAATGTCACCGCATTTTTTAGCAAACTGTTCCTCAAGTCCAGATGTCAGCAATAAAGGCAGAACAGGTATATGGTGTTCCAATGCAAATGGAAGATCAAAGTCACGTGCGCGGTTTTTTCCCGTCAGAAATTTTTCCGTCACTGGAATAACCAGCAACTGCATTTCACTAATTCTGATGGTGTACTCTTTTTCATCATCCGGTTTTTCTTGACAGTACCATATTGTACAATCATATTTTTTTAAAATGATCTGGGAAATCTGTTCAAAATATAAATGAAAGTCACTTGGATGACACGTAAAAAAAACATTCTGCCGCCCATAAGGATCTCCTTTTCCTCTGATCATATATTCAAATTCTTTCATCAAAACACCCCTTATACCTATCCCGTTTACCTGTATCACACTCTATGTCTATTTTACAATGTTTTATTTTTGATAGAGTATGAATAAGTTCCATTTATTTGTATCTGGAATAAGTCCGCTCAAATTCTCCACGTTCCACAAAATTAAAATCTGCATCCATGACATTTCCAGCTGCATCATAGCTTATGCTGTAAAAAATAATGACTGCATCTTTTTTCGCACTCTCTACAGTCCCCCAGAGAGGAGCGGTATAATACTGTTCCTTCGAATCCGGTGTGATCTGCAATCCTTTCTCCCGGATCAGAAACTCAATTTCTTTGCACATCTCACACTCTGCATCCCAGGCCCAAAGAGGCTGCGGAATCTGTTCGAAGGTATCGCCTTCGACATGTCTGTGATTCTTTTGAAAAAACGCCTGATCATTGGGATACGGATTTCCTGTGCTGTCTATCTTGATCCAGTCACCACGCGATGCAATCTGGCCATGTTCGGCTCCCGCCTGCAGCACTTCCTGCGAAAATACTTCATATCTATCATTATCTAAAGGAATTATTTTTCTGCTGCGAATCAGCTCCTGAATTACGCTGCTGTCACCTCCAAGCTGATAAGCCTGCACTGTTTTTCCATGATTTTTGATCACTTTATACATGATTTACCTCCTTCTCTACTTAAGTCTGCTCTGATAAAAACGGTCTGATGGAATGATTCCAGGATTCACAGATTGTGTCCGAATCACCACTTATTGCACCTGCCATTTTAAGTTCACCACTTTCTGTGACTGCTGCCACACCACCTGACGGATTGCCCGTCAGCGCAAGTACCCGTTCCTGCTTTGACCATTGCGAAACATCTGATCTCCCACGATCAAAATATGCTGCACAGGTGCCGGCAACTTTTATCTGTCCATCCGATGTCAGGCCATATACAAAGGAACTGTCTGCCGTCAGTGTGATCACATCGGCCCATTCTTCTGCCTGCCGTCTCGCATCATCCTGTTTTCCGCAAAACAGAACCAGGCCATCTTTCGTCAGCCCGGCAATACAATTACCAGACAGTGCTATCTCTTTTATCTCTGGCCAGTTATCCGGCTGTCCTGTTAATTCAATGTCACCATTTCCATTATCACTTATTTTTATTTTACCACCTTTCTCAAGACCTACAATCCTGTTTTTCCCAGCCTGGAGCATTTTTATATTTTTCCAGCCTGAAACATCCTTTTGTGCCAAACCTGCATATATGATCTCACCTTTTTTCGTAATTCCATACGTGCAATTCGGTGCTGCCAGAATCTGTGTGATATCACTCCAGTTCTCGGTGTTTTTCTGACCATAACCATTATCCTCACCAAACACTTTGACAGAACCGTCTGTATAAAGCACGGCATAATTGCGTTCACTGGCTGAAAATGCCTGTACATGCTCTTCTTTTTGAATATCTCCACTGCTGTATATAATAGTCATCTGCCCTTTCAGATCATCTAAATATACAATGCAGCCTCCCTCTGCCCGGAAGAGTCTCCGGGCAGCCATCTTTTTTCGTTTTTGATTCAGCAAATTCTTCTTTTCTCCTTCCACCTGCTTCATCCACTGATCGTATGTATCTGCATTTGCAAAATATAAAATATCCTTTTTATCCATAAATATCCTCCTCGCGTTAAACAGCAGCACATTTATCCACGGAAATATGAAGCCTATTTTCGTCCTTATTTTCCATCGTCGCATGCTCCAGATTCTCTGTATCCACGTTTTCTTTCAGATAAATATGGTACTGTTGTGGAATATGCTCTCTGGTATAGTAGCTGCGTTTTTCTCCGGTGGCTTCATCCACCTTGTTTGCCGGATTTTTTACCCAGTTCATTCGCATACGTTTTTCGAGATTTTCCGCTTCGCGGCCATTTGCAAAGTTCGGGAGCTTAGCTGCGATCATATTTTCAAAAATTGTTCTGACTGCTTCTCTCATATCATCCTCCAGATAAAACTTTTTACTCTCACATTTTTCTGTAAAAATCTGCAAAAGTTCTTCTGCGGTATAATCCGGGAGCAGATAATCATTTTCATATCGGGAGCGAAATCCAGGATTACTGTTAAGAAATACTTCCATCTCATCCGGGTATCCGGCCACTATGACGGCAAACTCTCCGTTTCGGTCACTCATCTGCTCTAAAATGAGATCAATCGCCACTTGTCCATAATCGTTTCCTGTGTCCTCACTTCTTTTTAACGTATAAGCCTCATCTATAAAAAGGACACCACCCATTGCACTTTCAATTGCCTTCTTTGTCTTCTTCTCTGTATGACCAACATATCCTGCTACCAGATCTGCCCTTGTCACCTTTACCACATGTCCCCGCGGCAAAATTCCAGCTTCCTTATAAGCTTTTCCGATGAGTTTTGCTATCGTTGTCTTGCCCACGCCCGGATTTCCGCGAAGTACCATATGCAGATTCAGATCATCCAGAAGTTCTTCTCTTCCTTCTTTTGTTGCCATTTGCTGCAATTCCAGTAAGTCTTTCAGTCTTGTCTTAATTTCTTTGCATCCGATTAATTGTGTTATCTCTTCCATTGCTGTCCTTGTATCCTCCTTTTTCAGTGGTGTTCTTGCATAACGTACCATATCTGCCGGAATATCTTCACCAGTCAGCACATTTCCCAATTCCTGTGGGAACTCTTCCCCAAACGCACCGATCAGGCGATCTATCTGTGCATCCAGTGAAGCTGGGAGAAATGTATTTCTGATATAACGCGCATTTCCAAAATCGCGTTCCTTTCCATGCACTCGGATATACCTGGTCAATGCACGCAGTGCATTTTCTCTGTACTCTTCATCTGCAGTGATTCCTTTCTCTTCCAGCATTTGAAGTAAAATCTCTGTCAGTTCTTTTCCTGTATAATTATCAAATCGGATCGTCTCTGTAAAACGAGCTTTGTATCCCGGATTATCTTTCATAAATTCTCTCATTTCCTCTTCATATCCTGCAACGATCACACAAAGTCTTTCATGATTATTTTCCATATACGGAAGAAGTGCTGCCAGAATAGCCTGACCACGTCCCGTGTGATCCTGCGCCAGTTGATAGGCTTCATCTATAAACAAAATGCCATCAAGTGCCTTCCTTGCAATTTTTGAAAAATCTCCCTGATTTTCCTTGTTAAATACTTCTGCCATCAAATCTGTTGCCGTATATTCCACAATATGCCCCCGTTTTAACATTCCTAAATTTCGCAGAATCTGTCCAAAGTAACGGGCTACTGTTGTCTTTCCAGTTCCGGGATTTCCAAGGTACACATAATGCCCCGGGTCTTTTAACTTTCCTGTCAGCATTCTTCTGCGGATTATTTCTACCATCCTTTTTACATACTCTAATCCAATCATCGCATTCAGATTCTGTAACACTTTTTCTCTTACTTCCGAAACAGGCTGCAGGTTTTTCTGAAGTTCCTTCGGAATATGCCGTACCTCGAGGATGCCATATGTAACGTTATTCTCACAGATTGTCTCCTTCTGTGGATCCTTACTGTATGCCCGATCCATATGATTTATCAGATTTTCAGCTTCACGGGCATTCCCCCAACTTTCCGGATCCGCCGTATCCACCCAGTTCTCACAGAAATCCGGAAGCTGTTTTTCCAGTTCCCCGGAAAAACGGAATTTACTTTTTTGTGCATGCAGTTTTAAAATCTCAACCATCTCAAAAGGCGTATATGGCTCAATATTCAGCTTCATGGTAAAACGGCTTGCAAGCCCCGAATTTGCCTTTATAAATGTGTCCATCTCATCCTGATAACCTGCTGCCACTACAACCACACGGCCCTTATATTCATCCATGAGCTTACATAACGTGTCGATAGCTTCCTGTCCGAAATCATTTCCACTGCTCTCCTCACGTTTCAGGCTATATGCTTCGTCGATAAACAGCACACCTCCCAGTGCTTCTTCTACCTTCTGCCGCACCAGAATAGCAGTTTCCCCAATATAACTGCCCACCAGCTTTGAGCGGTCTGCTTTTACTACATGCCCGCTTTCCAGATAACCCATTTCAAAGAAAAGCTGTCCCAGAAGTTCCGCCACCGTCGTCTTACCCGTTCCTGGCGGGCCGGTAATGACTGCATGCATCATTTCTTTTTTCTCGACAGGATTTTTAAAATCCGGCTGCAGTCTGGATGCGGTCAGATATGGAACTACTGATAACGGGGATTTTTCTGCGGTTTCATATTCTGACAGTGTTTCTTTCACCGAATCCATCCCGATAAGCCTTGTAAGCTGTTCTTTTGCAGACTCCGGTTTCTTCTTTCCGAACACTTCATAGCAGCTGTCTTTATCCAGCGTTTTTTCCGTTCCAAAGCCACGTAGTCTTGTATACAGTTCTTTGATACGAACCGGCTGCTCGCTCAGCTGCAATGCCTGGTGAAGTGCCACCGCCAGCTCCGTCAGTTCACTGAGCTGAAACTTCAGGTTATAATTGATTTTCATATACATCAGCATGTTTTTGAGTTCGAGCGCATTCGGACAAGGAATATTAATGATGTTGGCATCTTTCTTTTCCGCACTTGCCTGTCGTACTTCGTAAATATTTTCCATATCCGCATCCGTATAAATGAACACGATGATATTTTGATTCTCACTTCCAAGACGCTCGTATCCTGCTGTCAGTGAATGAAGAGGATCTTCCCCAAATTCCTGAAGAAATGAGGTTGGATCGTTGATGACAATTGCAGTTTTGATGGATGCATTGTACATATATGCATCCAACTGACGTTTGACAAAGGTGGAATCTCTCATCCCGAGATGAAGTGGTCCGTCACCGCTCTTCCCCTGCAAATTCTTTGGATTCTCTGATTTCTGTACCACAGATTTTTCTGATACACGGCAGGCATTACGACCACGTCTTAATCCGCCACAAGTGCGGGATACTGTCTGATTGGTATCTTCCTCGCTGCTGCTTTGAGCATCTTCTTTCGAATCCTTTCGCAGTAACGCATATGATGTATCATCATAACAGTACAATTTATTATCCGGATCAAAAAATACGATCCGTTCATATCCACTGTTTTTTAATTCCTGCCATGTAAGCTGTTCAATGTTCAATTTGGAAATGCTGTCCGGATAAAACTCGTCTGCTGTCTTTCCGGTAATAAAATACAGTCTTTTCCAGGATTGTTCTGCCGTAAAATAATTTTTTGCCATTCTCACAATTCTCCTTCTTTTTTATCAGCTCATCTGTGTGCGTCTCTTTACATGGGAAACCACTGAATCTGTCTGTGCTGCTCCCACAGGTTTTGCGGCTCTGACCTTTTCATCGCCATTTTCTACAGCTGTCATATCACTTACCCGGGCAACTTCCTGATGCGTCGCATCCCCATAACGTCCGGCACAGGGGAAGGAACAGCCTTCCAGCCCGGCACTTCTGAGCTTTTCCGCCACTTCTTTTGCGATACGGTCTCTGGTCACTGGATTATTGTCAGCATTCCCAACGATCAGCTCTATATGATTCGTTACCACCCCGGTATCATCCGGGATCGGTGTAATGACAACGGCCACCTGATCCCGGGTAACCGGATTCTGGAAAATGGCATGATACTCTTCACGATCCTCTCTTCCGAAAAACTCACCATCCGCGTCTGACATCTCGTAATTATCATCCAGGATACTGGCAATTTTGGAAGCCGTTTCGTAGCGGGATACTGACATTGCCACATTGATATGTGCTGCATTCTCGACCAGTACAAGCTGTTCCTGCAGCGAGTGGATCTGTTCTTCTGCCTCTTTAAGCTGTACCCGTGTCATTTTCTCCGCATCTTCCAGTTCAGTGCGTACAGATGTGACCTGCTCCTGCAAAACAGACAGCTGGCCAAAGGTCCAGTAATCAATACCATTTGTATACTGATAGGTGCCCTCTTCTGTCTCTATTTCATAA
Source organism: uncultured Dorea sp. (assembly GCA_934307335.1). Lineage (GTDB taxonomy): Bacteria > Bacillota > Clostridia > Lachnospirales > Lachnospiraceae > Dorea. The sequence goes on from CAKRCL010000010.1 coordinate 13,638, forward strand.
ACTCTGCGTTCTGCATCATCCAGCGCCTCCAGAAATTTTTCCTCTCTCTTTCGAAGACTGTTGTACTGATAATTCCACTCCAGAGCTTCCAGAGACAATTCATCTTTCATGTCCAATGCGTCATAAAATGCTTCCCGTCCTGCTGTGAGCGCCGCCTGATACTGGCCACCTTTTATATCATCATTTGCCTGACGGATCTTACGATCCAGAAGTGCCATTTTATGATCATCCAGCAGCTGACTCTGAAACGTCTCACGGATCTGGGCTGCCATGCGTGCTGCTTCCTGCGCCCAATATAGTGCCAGTTCTCTGTCTCCCTGCTCCCTTTCCGCAATCTGCTGTGCAAGGGAATTGACATTTTTGTTTACCTCATTCATCTCACGTTCCAGTCTGCTGCTTACCTGCGCCAGTGCACGGACATTCTCTTCTTTCTGAGCCCGAAGTTTCTGAGCAGTTTCCGTTCTGAGCTGCTCGATACCACGCCTCATTTCTCTTCTGTTTCGACTGATTTCTGACTGAAGTGACTGCTGTTCCTCCCGAAAATCCGCTTCCATGCGCTGGATCTGCTGCGCATGCTGTTGCTGCATTGCCTGGATTTTTGCATTCTGCAGTCGCTCTTTTTCCTTCAGCTGTGCATCCAGCCTCTGCACTTGTGCACTCATCTGGCTCTGTTTTCTGTCCGCAGCCGCCTGCTGCTGACGCATCTGCCGCGCCAGACGTGCATTCTCATCTCGTATCCGTCTGGAAACAACATCCATATCCCGTCTCCATATATTACCAATTGAGCTTCTGCTGTTTAATTCAGCGGTCAGTCTCTCAATTCGGCTTCTCTGCTCTCTGATCATGCGCTGCTCTGCGGTTTCGTAATAACTCATAGGTATCCCCTTTCTATCTAAATCCCTGAATTTCCTGTAACTTCTTTTTGTCTCATTTTTTCAACTAATCCTTTTGGCGGGATTCCAACCATGCTTATACGTTCTTCCTCATAGAATATTTCTGCCTCTGCCGGCTTAGTTCCAATCTCTTTTGCGAAATTTCGATATCTGTCTGTCAGCGCAATGGCTCTCTGATTGGAAGATCCCCTGAGATTTTTCGAATCGTTCAGTTCCTGCATATAAGGTCCATCCACCAGCAGATCACACTGCCCAAGCAGTTCTTTGTAATCTGGATTTTCTGATTCCTGAAGCTCCTGTATCGTAAAACCAGTGTAGATCATCACCCCAAGATCCACTTCTTTTCGGATCTCGCGGATCAGTTCTGCCAGTGCCTTTGCCTGTAAAAAAGGTTCCCCGCCGCTGATAGTCAGTCCTTTTCTTTCGCTTTTTAAAATTTGCCTGGCCAGCTGCTTTGTATCTGCCGAAAATCCGCCATTCATACACTGGCTCTCCGGCGTCATACATCCTGGGCATCTGCGCTGGCAGCCCTGTGTCCAAAGTACAAACCGGATTCCCGGTCCCAGTTTTGTAACACCATCCCTGATGGCATGTAACTGAATCTGCATAAGTTTACTTTTCACCTCCTGCTTTTCTTCTGATCTCAATCTTTTTCTGTAAATCTATAACTTCCTGACTGACAGCTTTCAGAAAGCTGTCATACTGAGTGATCAATGCCTCTGCCTGCTGATTCATTTCTCTGAGTTTTTTCGTAAAATCTTCCGTATTGACATATCCATTCTCCTGCACTGCAGCCTGGATCCTTTCTAATTCTGTCCGATACGCGGACAGTTCCTTATGAGCATCTGTTGCTTTTTTGACATCACGGAGCACCGTCTGGATATCTGCTTCAAATTCTTCCTCGAGCCTGATCGTATATACATGATCAGGATGCTCATATCTGCGAACCAGCAATACATCTGATCCATCCTGCTTTCCAATGGTAAATGCAAGCAGTTCCAACGGTTCTGTCAGCGATTCCGGCAAAATATATTCCTTTTCTTCGTGATCGATATGAAACCGGATTCGACTATCTGCCTGAAACAGAACCGGTTCTGTATAAGACAGGTTTTGCAGATCCTGCCCTTTTTCTGCCAGAAGAAGCTCTGTCTTCGACTGTTTTTTCCTGTCATAGACAATCAGTTGATATGTATGCTGTGCAATCTGTTTTTCAGCTTCCGTATTATGGGGCTTCATCCTTTATCCTCCCGCTTATCTACACCTTATACTCTGACAACTGCTCTGATTACAACATCATCGTCATTTTCATTCTGAGCCTTTTTCATAATGCCAGGTATGATGCATTCTACAATCCGCTTTTCTGTACCATCGATATTTTCTGCAAGGACGTGAAAATAATCGTCAAATAATTCCCCCTCTTTCGGGGAATAAACATACAGGTCAAGTCCATGTAAAGCCATTTGATATTGATTTAAGAAAAGTGACAATGTATTTTTTAATTTCTGCAACCCTTTCAGCGTTTCTTCTGAGGAATTCTCTCCAAGAAGTTCTTCACCAAGCAATCCGTCTACATTGATGATCTGATAAAGCTCTACATAACACCGTGCCAGTCGTTCCACTTCAGCAGGATATAATGATGTCTTCCATTTCTGAAGATCTGAATAAAAATTCGTTTTTGTCTCCTGGATCGTGGAAATCACACTATCCATTGCAAGATTCCAGCTTACCTGAAGAATGTTGGTATTAACGCACATTTGATCATGAATCTGCTCCATCCGTTTTGTCTCTTTCAGATAGTCTTCTGATAATCGAGCCATTTCTGCATTCAGTTTTTCTCTGTCCTGCTTTTGCTGGTTCTCCCAATACTCGTGCATCCGTGCTCTCATCTTTTCCTCTTCTTCACGAAGACTCTCTCTTTTCTGCTGCATTTCTGCTTCTGCTGCACTTTTCATTTCTTCCACTTCGGTTCTGGCCTGTTCTTTGATCTGCCAAGCCTTCCTCTCTGCGTTATTTATAATCTTATTCCTTGTTTCCTTTACTGCATCGATAAATGGCTTCATATCCTCACACTCTTTTTCCTCATATTCTTTTGTATTTGTATCCTGCATCGCTACGTTTTTTTCGTTTCTACACATCTTTTTTTCTCCTATTTTCCTGTTAGTACTTCCCAGGTGTCAGCTGTCGTTTTTTTGTAATAATCACCTTCATCTGACCGAAGTTCAGCCTGTAATCCATAATTTTCCAACGCGGTTAATATTAATCTGTATTTAAGCCCTTTTTTCACCTCAAAGGGAATCCACAAAACAGAATCACATTCCTGCATGTCAGCTTTTTCCAGCTCCTGATTTTTCTTCCTTGATTTATAAATCCGAAACACAACCCGGGAGGACTGACTGACAAAAGGAACTGGCGCAGCGCTGCACGGTCTCGGCTGACCATTTTTTATAAGGAATTTTATTTCACCTTCCAGCTTTTCCTCAGATGGATACCAGATGCCGTAACAGCAGTCTGTCAGCTGCTCAAGCACCGGATTTGCCGTTTGGATAACTGCCTTTTTCTCACCTAGTGCTTCCGCTTTCTGTTCTAGTTTTTTCTCCTGCTGTGCAATACCATACGCAAAGAGAGCCGCACCATAAGCCACAGCTTCCGAAGGACGGTGCATTACAACCGGACACTTCTTCTCCAGCAATACTTCTAAATTTTCGCGGATCATCGGAATTTTACTTGCTCCTCCAGCCAGTACAACTGCATCAATGGAAAGCCCATCTGCATTTGCCTGATCCAGCATTTTCCAGACCATTTCCAGTGTCTGATATACTAAGTATTGTCCGAGCTTTTCAAAACGCTCCCGCGTAAGTTCCACCTGATAATATTCCCCTTCCTGGTTCAATATCGTTGCAGTATAAGACTCTGTATCGGACAATGCTATTTTTGCATTTACAGCTTCCTGCCTTATTTCTTCCCGCTGCCTTTCATTGCTTGGCGAAAACTGATATTTTTTCTGGAGCAGAGACAGGATTTCACGAAACAGCAGTTCATCGAAATCTTTTCCGCCTACCTGTTCCAGACCATCCTTCAGGTGGAGTTTATAGGGAGTTCCCTCACTCTGTGCAGTCACGACAGCCGTGTCGAAGGTTCCATGCCCCAGATCATAAACCAGAACGGTAAAGTCTTTCTTTTTGATACGGATCTCCTCCGGAGCAACATGCCGCATATAGTGCAGGTAATCAAGTGCTACTGCCGCCGGTTCCGGTATCCGGCCAAGTACCCGGATCGGTTTCTCATCAATGACAACCTGCTCAATACTTTTCTGCATTGCATCCAACATCACCACATCATCTGCAATGGACGCCGGAAATGTAAACACCACATCGTAGATCCTCGGAATTCCCTTATTGGCAAGTTCCGCTTCTGCCAGCGTAAGCAGATCACGGACAATTGCTGCATAAATGCGATTCACTTCTACCGGTTCCGTGACTTGTGGAACCGCAATGGTTCCCTCCTTGAGCCGTGTTTTTACAGCATGGACCAGCTGCTGCGGAGTTCTGGCAAATTTTCGCTTTGCCTCTCTTCCATTTGAAAATACTTCTATATGCTCTCCCGACGGAGCCTCTACATAGGCCACTGTTGACATTCCGAGATTCGCCAGGGAAGCAGGGAGCAGGGGGATTGGATCTGTATTCGGATTTTGAACCACGGATGCATATCCATATCCATTCCCGATATCCAATCCTAATATATATTTTTCATCATCCATGTAATCCATAACTGCCTCCTTTTATGATTTGCTGAGATTGGTCAGTTCCACATTGTTCTGAATTTTATTCTCCGGATGATCAGCCTCTCTCGCTTCAATCGTAAGTACCCCAAGTTTGTCAATGCACAGGCGTGTTTCACTTTTGGTTCCTTTCGGTACTTCCTTCCCGCGATCTAATTGGACCCGCATGATTTCCGTATAATCGTCAGATACATTTTCAGTATTTGGATGTGCTGTTTTTGCTTCGTTTACCCGAAACATAGAATAGCGTTGTTTTTCGAGAAGTGTATGGGAGCTCTGAAAATCAGTTTTATACGGTATTGGCGTTCCTGCCGGAATGTAGGTCGAGATATACCCTTTTTCATCATCCTTACTATGAAAAAACCGGATTCCCAGATCATATGCGGTTCTGCGCTGAATCATTGATCCATTCTCTTCTGTCCTGATTTCACTGATCAGTTCCGTTGTGCCATAGCGCGCGGCGCCGTAAGCAATTGCCCGATTCGGTCGAAAATCTCTGATTTTTTCTTTAAACTCCGGAATCTCTGTTTCCAATGTTTTTCGAATCATTGGCATCTGACTCGCTCCGCCGGTCAGAACAATATAGTCAGGTTGCTGATTGGAATGATCTGCAAGCATTGTCTTTGTAGCTGCAATGGTTTTTTGCAGCAGATCCCTGGATGCGTCTTCGAACTCCTCTCTGGTTACCTGGACAGACAGATACTCATCGTTATAAAGCAGTTCTGCCTCCGCATACGAATCAGTACTTAAGTCTTTCTTGATCCTTTCAGATTCAGCACGTAATTTTTCCTTATGTGACGGTTTTAACGATACCTGAATTTTTTTCGTAAGCAGCTGATACATAATTTCATCAAATTCTGCACCACCGACGTCATCCAGCCCACCAACATCAACAATATCGTAGTAGTAGGTATCCCCCTCACTATTTTTTCTGCCCTGTGGATAAACCGCCACCAGTGCAAGATCAAAGGTTCCTCCACCAAGGTCATACACAAGCACTGCTGCTTCTTTGCTGTCACCTGATTCTGCCAGATAATCCAGAGCTGCTGCGGCCGGTTCTGCAATCGTGCCATATACCTTTACAGGTGTTCCATCGGCCAGAGTTGCTTTCTCGGCCTGCTCGATCAGATACTGTCTCTGTGCAAAGGTATAAGAAGCCGGATAAGCCAGAGAAAGCAGGTTTGTCGATAACTGCCAGCCCGACTGTAATTGTCTGTTCGCCAAACGTACACAATGCTGTATTACTTCTGTAATGGCTTCGTCGTATGAGAACTCTCTCTTATCCAATGTCATCGTCTTACCAAGATGACGCTTCAGATAACGTTTTCTGTTTTGTACCGGTCTGGCCCGGCTCCGCACTGCATTTTCTCCGCATAGAACCCCGGTTTTATCAGAATAAAAAAACACACTCGGTATTCCATCATTCATTCCACCCGGAAGAAGATCATGCACATTTCCTCCAATCTTTGTGTCACTGTCAAACTCTGAAATAAAACACGGAAAAGAATTACAATTTCCAAAGTCCAGTCCGATCACAGTCGGTTTTGTATCCATTTTTATTGCCATTTTATACACTCCTTTATCATGATTTTTGTACCGGATTCTATTTGAATGCCATTTTCAATGCATATCCGATGCCAAACAAAATGATCAGAATCGGCATAATGCCGTTGATCAATGCTCCTATATGATTCACAAAGGCCTGTCCGATAAACGCCCTGTATCGTATACAGCTTGCAATAAATAAAATTCCAATTCCAACGCCCCATCCAATCAGGAAACGGCGAACAGACATCCATATGTCCCATAATTCATAACTCATCATTTTTACCACCTCCAAAATCTGTCTCTGATCCGCCAGCGCAGCCGAAGCAGCAAATATATAATTATCGCAAGTGCCACAAAAACTACGATTCCATCGGAACATATCTTTGCTGCAAAAACGGCCATGACAGCCATGATCTTGTTCAGATTCACCATTATGAGCACTGCTCCGATCACTGATAAAATTCCCAGTACTCTTGTCACGATCTGCGCCGGTGAAAGGTTCCGGATTCCAGCCATTCTGTCTGATTGATTTTGAAAAATATTTCTTCTACGTCTCATCTCTCATCTCTCCTCCGTGAATATCCATTGCCTTTTGGCTTCCAGCTTTATTCTGCATAAATTCATCTGCGTGAACCAGATAAACAGCATCCCCCTCCATGGTTTTTAATGCCACATAGGTAACCTGCGTCGCCAGGCGAAATGGAAATACATGCAGATCCTGGCTGCGTACCCGCAGGCGCGGTTCTGAATGGATCTGCCAGGTGACTGTCCTCTGAAAAGTAAATAAAAGATGAGGCGGTGTCCCTTCTGTCGGCACTGGAAAATAGTATTGATATTTGCCAAATAACCGGTCTGACAGTTCTTCTGTTGCTGCAGGTGTTGACTGGGAAAACATCACAATATTCGCAAATGACATATCTCCTGAATTTTTCAAAGCTTTTACTGGATTCTGTGCCAGAAATATAAGCTCTATTCTTCCTGTGTGTTTCTCCTGCAACAGATATTGCAACAGTTCATCTCTTTCTGCTTCAAATGTCATTTCATCCAGAAGTACACGAAAGCGCATACCCAGTTCCAGGCAGTTGTATATTTCTTCTTTTAGATAAGCATTTAATATCCGGTTATTTCCAGATATGGTATAAAAAGCAAACAGGCTGATATTTTCCTTGATTCCATTTGGAAGATTACATAATGTATCGTTTCCCGGTGCTGATACGTTTTTAAAAATTTCTTCCAGTTGTGCACAGATTTTTCGCAAAATCTTTCCGGCTTCATGATTGCCTCGTATATTGTCGGCCACTGCACCGGAAAGTCCATATTGCAAGGCAAGTTCTGAAATCACATGATCCTCCTCACGCAGAATCTCCGTCATAGCCGGTAGGGAAAGCGGATATTTCACGGCGATGATATCCAGCAATGCCTCTGTGTAAATGATTACTTTTTCAATTGCCACACCTATGCCAATTTCCTGTGCTGTCAAGCTCACCATTCTCTGAATCTGTTGTTTTGACATGCCAAGAAGCGGATGATAACTTTTCTCAGAAGGACCGGCAATTCTCACATTCGCAATTTCGCCCCGGCTTCTGCATCTTTGTAGTTCCTCAAATAATTCCAGATGCCCGGACAGCAGGATTGTCGGCATGTCTGCTTTCTCTACACAGCTATTGATCAGACTCAGTATCAGATTCTGATCTCCTGCATTTTCTCCCGCAATCAGCAAGTCTCCACGCATATTTTGAAAAAAACTGCGTCTGTCAATTGTGCCTTCAAACACGTTTCTATTTTGATTTAATTCTTCGCATGCAAATGTAACCTTTCGTCTGTTACTCATTTTTACTCCTTTCACTTTCCATTTCTTTTGTAAGTTTAATATAAATCTCCTTTTCATATTCAGATACCCCAACCGCTAAACTGCTTTGAAACCACTTTTTTGAAATTGACACCGGATATAGGCGAATTTTGAAACTGCACAAAATTCGATTTGCAGTTTCAGTAACAAAATGTCAATAGTTTTTTAATCACTTTTTTCAAAAAGGCAAAAAAATAGAACATATAGTTTTTTCCATATGCTCTATCTCACATTTCATATTAAATTAAACAACAGCCAAACAAGCAAACTCACAAGCAAAAACAGACCAAAAAGGAACCATGATTATTTCACCAATCATAGTTCTCTCGTAAACATTTATTCAATCCATACATATACATCTAGTTATAATTCATTATACTTATTATGCCGTTCTCATCAAATAGCCCATCGGAGAAGCCATCTCAATCCATCCCATCTCACTGAAATAAGGATCTTCCAAACAAATGGTATAGGTAAAAATAGAATTCCCATCTAATAATTCAGTTTGCCAATCTTCCTTATGATCGCTCACAAACAAAAGCGATAGGAGTGTATATCCATTCTGTGTCTTTGCTTCAATTGCATGGTACACATACGCTCCTCTTTCCCTTTCAAAATCCTTTGCTGCTTGTGCATATCTCTCATCGTAATTTATTGTATCCATTGAATATGCATACGAATAATACAGCTTATCCTCTGTCAAATAGTTAACCAATTTGTCTCCTAGATCAAAATGTTCAGCTATTGTTTTCATTCTCTTAAGTGCTTCTTCTTTTTTCTCTTGTCTAGAAACAACCATATTCTCATCCTCCCCTTATCTCACAGAAATATCAGACTCGGGAATATGCTTAAACAGCATAACCTCGCCCCTGTAAAATGCTTCTATATCATATGATGGTTCATCCTGTTGCTCTACCGTTCCATTTGCATCAACGATATAAATCACACCATCGATTTTCTGCATTTTTCCTTCAACTTCAAAATTGAATGATACCATATCTTCCTGTTTAAATTTCGGTTTTCCTAACATACTCCGTCCCTCCATTCATTGATAATTCTATTGTACCAAGCCATCAAAATGTCGGCTAGTCCTAATTACGTGAAAGCACTATTTTTTTTCATGACCACCTGACGCATCTACGTAACATGAAATGCACCAACATCTGTCATCCCTGTTATTCAAGCGTCTGACCGCTCGAATAAATTACAAGATAAAATGTCTTCTCCTTATTTAATTCATTCTGCCTATCCCTTTCCCTATACCATCTCTTATATTATTTTCCCTCCTTCATCAAAACAGATATCTTGCCCATCCAAACAAATGCTTTACTAAAAAAACATTTCTTTGACGTTTTGGGGTCAATTCAATTGGCTCTACGTGATACGGATCATAATAGGTTCCGTCTTTCAATGCCTGTCGTGACACTCTTTCATATTTCATCATTCCCTCTTCTAACTGCTTATTGACTTCTTTACTACGAATCACAAGCATGAGTTCGGTATCAAGGTATGTACTTCGCATATCCATGTTAAAAGATCCGATTACAGCTATATCATCATCGATCAATATACTCTTTCCATGATAAGAATAACCACCTTCATATTCCCATATATCAATCCCTGTATCTGCAATCCGGTCTCTGTTTTTCTCATAATCTGCCGATCCAAACGGATTTCCATTATTCGCAACCGAATTTGTCATTACAGAAAATTCCGGAACATTTCTTTCGACATCTTTCCATGTATTATACATCATATCGTTACAGATAATATATGGGGTGTGGATCTTCACTCGATTTTTTGCATTTTTCATCAATTCTCCCAATTGATACCAGACTATAGGCTCTTTTGCACCCGTATGTGTAGGATTTGATAATAATGTGATCTTTTTTGTCTCAAAAGTCTCATCTGTATAATCGGTATCACTGATTTTTTCTTTATGATCCGCAAAATATTTCTGATAGCCTTCCTGCATCTCTAAAACAGCTTTCTTTACAGATTTTCTATCTGCTAATTTCTTATTATTATGAAAATATCTACTATCCTTTTGTTCCCATACCATTTCAAAATAATCCTGTAGCTGCCTCACCGAATTTTCATTCTGTGGATTGTCACATACAACTAACACATCTCTGTCATAATTCTTATGTCCCGGAAAATTACCTAAGAAATAATTATATGTATTTCTTCCACCGAGAATATATGTTTTACCATCTGCAATCAAATATTTGTCATGCATTCTTCCCATCATTTTCCATGGTTTCAAAGGATTTGCTTTATTGTATAGTTTAATTTCAACATTCTTATGTGAAGACAATCCATAAAAGTATGAATTGCCTTCCATATCAATCCAGCTTTCTAATCCATCTACCAATATTCGAACATGTACACCTCTATCTGCAGCATCAAGCAATGCACCCAATATTAATTTTCCGCTTTCATCAGATTTAAAAGCAAATGTAGAAAGAATAATTTATTTTGCGCTTTTTCATCGTACATCACCTGTTTCCTTTCCATTTCTTAACTATATAATACAAATGTAATCTCAATTAAACCTCAACAAATTTTCTATTATAGAACCCAAAAAGTGCCTGTAATTTCTACAGACACTTAAAATCAACTCAACCACGATCATATGTAATTAAACTTCTGTGAACTGGTCTTTCCCAACTAAACACACGTATTTTGTTATCATTTTCTCCTTTGTGGTAGCCATCCATCTTAATAATTTGTTTTAATAATTCTCTGCATGTACTTCAAAATAGCTCTGTGGGTGATTACATACCGGACATACTTCCGGTGCTTTTGTTCCAACTACAATATGTCCGCAATTACGGCATTCCCAGACCTTAACTTCACTCTTCTCAAATACCTGTGCTGTTTCGATATTCTTAAGAAGTGCACGATATCTTTCTTCATGATGCTTTTCAATTGCTCCAACAGCTCTGAATTTTTCTGCCAGCTCAGGGAATCCTTCTTCCTCTGCTGTTTTTGCAAACCCTTCATACATGTCTGTCCATTCGTAATTCTCGCCTTCTGCAGCAGCTGTTAAATTTTCTTTTGTATCACCAATTCCAGCTAATTCCTTGAACCACATTTTTGCATGTTCTTTCTCATTATCAGCCGTTTTTAAGAACAATGCTGACATCTGCTCATAGCCTTCCTTCTTCGCAACAGATGCGAAATAAGTATATTTATTTCTTGCCTGTGATTCTCCGGCAAATGCCTCCTGTAAATTTTTCTCTGTCTGTGTTCCTGTGTATTTATTTGTTGCCATCATTTTTACCTCCATTCATTTCATTAAAAAAATTATATATCCTTTTTATTTTTATGTCAATACAATAATGATAATTATTACTATTATTTAGCATTCTATTGCAACTTTAATTACACCATCTCTCTTATTTTCAAAAAGTTTATATGCTTCTTCAATTCTATTTAGTGGATAGGTATGTGTAATAAGTGGTTCTGTATTAATCTTGCCTTCTGCAATCAGCTTCAACGTTTCTTCACAATCGCATCCATCAACTCCACCTGTTTTAAATATAAGATTCTTACCATACATATCTGGAAGCGGCAATATCTGAGCTTTATTGTAAAGTGCAACGACTGTCACAATCGCATTTGGTCTTGCACATTCCCATGCAAGTCGAAATGTAGATTCTGCTCCTGCCACTTCAAGAACAACATCCGCTCCGCCATGATCGCTATTTTCACGAACAAAATTTTCACATTCTTCTGGCAAAACTGTAAGTACCTTTGGATAATGTTCATGAATAAAACGAATACGTTCCTCATCTTTTTCGCACACGATAATGCGCTTTGGCTGCTTTAGCATCACGCAAAGCAATGTACAAATTCCTGTCGGTCCAGCTCCAATGATCAAGACTGTATCTTCCTCTGTAATCTCTGAAATGCGCGTTGCCCAATAACCGGTAGCAAGAACATCTCCTACCAGTAAAGCTTGTCTGTCTGTAACATCTTCAGGAATTTTATTTAATCCCTGATCCGCAAAAGGGACGCGGACATATTCTGCCTGTCCTCCGTCTATACGGCATCCAAGTGCCCAGCCGCCATTTTTATCTGTACAGTTGTTTACATATCCTTTCTTACAGAAAAAACATTCTCCACAAAAAGTCTCTACATTTACAGTCACACGATCCCCCGGTTTTACATGTGTCACAGCCTCTCCAACAGCTTCAACAATACCTACCATCTCATGGCCGACAGTTATCCCCTCAACTGCCCGCGGAACACTTCCATGTTTGATATGCAAATCACTGGAACAAATACTTGCAAGTGTTACCTTTACAATGGCATCTCTCTCATTCATAAGTACCGGTTTTGGCTTTTCCATTAATTGAAATATTCCTTTCGAAACATATGTATAAGTTTGCATTGTTCTACCCTCTCACTTTCCAATTTTTCTATCTTTTCATTTATATCTGTCTAAACTTATATTGTAATCTTATATTCTGCTTCAAATATTTCACCTGGAAGAAGTTTTTGCTCCCATTTGCGATCCTTTAATTCACCTTCAAATGTCCTGCAATCGCATCTACCATACCAAGGTTCGATACATACAAAAGGTGCCTGTTTCTTCGGCGGTGACCAAATGCCAACAAGCGGTGCATCAAATGTAACTACTACGTATTCTTTTCCGGCACGATCTAATAATGCTACTTGCTGCACCTGTTCATGTTCAATCACTTTTGCATCATGATCAAAAAGTGTTTCTGTAATTGCACAAATTCCATTTTCAAGTGCCACTTCTTCATATTCACCTGTAGTTGTTCCATCTTGCCCAATAATTGTATTCCTATATTTACTTAGATATGATCCATCTTTTCTCTTTAATGCAATCTGATAATCTGTCTGTTTTTCACCTGCATACAATGGACAATTAAACGCCGGATGAGCTCCTATTGAAAAATACAATGTTGTATCTGCTGGATTTATGACCTTCCACATTACTTTTACACCGTTCGTAAGTAATTGATACCCAATTTCTAATCGAAATGCAAATGGATAAATTTCTCTGCTTTTTGAATCATCTTCTAACACAAACCAGACGGTATCCTCTGTCTGACTTAAAAGTTCAAACTCCCTATCTCTGGCGAATCCATGCTGTCTCATGTTATATTCTTTTCCTTCATGACGATAAATACCATTTTTCACACCACCTACAAATGGAAATAATACTGGTGATGTACGATTCCAATATTCCGGATCTGCACACCATAAGTATTCTGTTTTTGTAGCACGTTTTTTTAGTGATTTTAGTTCTGCTCCGTGAAGATTGATTCCAATTTCCACAGTTTCATTTTTCAGAATAATATCTGCCATTACCATTCTCCTCCATGAAATTCATTACTTTTTTACAATTATCTTCTCTTAACCGCAAAGTTCTCTGTTACCCGTATATTAATGCTTAGTACTTACATACATTTTACCATTATAGTTCTTTTTGTCGACAACTTTATTGGTTTTATTATTGTTTTATGGTATAATCTTAAATACAATTCCAGAGAAAGAGAATTATTTCACTGCAAAGCGAGGTGTTAATTATGGTAATACGTGAATCTGCAGAAGATTATCTGGAAACTATACTGGTTCTAAAGAATAGACTGGGAAATGTTCGTTCTATCGATATTGCACATGAACTTTCTTTTTCTAAGCCAAGCGTCAGCGTTGCAATGAAGAATCTCCGGTTAAATAATTATATTACTGTCGATGAAAATGGATATATCAACCTGACCGACAGTGGTATGAAAATTGCTGAAAAGATTTATGAACGGCATACATTCTTGAATGAATTTCTGACTTCAATCGGAGTAGCTCCAGAGACTGCTGCCGAAGACGCATGTAAGATTGAACATGTCATCAGTGCTGAAAGTTTTTCTGCCCTCAAAAAATATATTGCCGAAAGACAAAAATAGAATCAGAAAATAAAATCCGGATTTTCCGTAACCTTTCACATTTATCTAATGTGTGATATTACGAAAAATCCGGATTTTTATATGTTTATAATCCGTTACTTTTACGGTTGAAAACCACCTTCAAAGCCTACAAAAGTAAGTTCGCATTTGCCGCCAAGACGACTGCAAATATTGACAGCACGTGTCATAACTTCCGGATATTGCTGATCCTTGGTATCCACGAACAGATATTTATTTTCGTCCGTCATTGTTGCTGTCTGTACATTGTCTAGTTCATTGATTTCGTTCAAAATTGCCGTTGCCATCTCATCTGTGATTTTCTTAGATAAACGATAATATCTTCCCATTTTGGATTCCCTCTTTCCTTGTAATTAATTCATGATAACTTTTTTTTAATTTACCACTTTTATTTTTTAATGTCAATATTATCACAAATCCAAAAACTCCTATAATTGATATTATTTTTCCTGCCATAACTCCTGGTGCATGATACGTGATAACCACCTGATGCATTCCTTCTCCCACTTTACATCCAAGAAATGCCGTATTGACTTTCTCACTTTTTACAGTTTTCCCATCAATCTGAATTTCAAATCCCTCATCATACGGTATAGATGTGATCATATCTCCATCGCTATGCATCGTAAGTTTTCCCGCAATTACATTTCCTTTTGTCATAGTCTCATTTTTCTCAAATGGAGACTCATAAAGTTCTGTTCCAGGAAGTTTTTCTACATAAGCTTCTATATCTGACAGGTCATATTTTCCTTTACCAAATGTGATATCTACCTGGCTTTCATTTTTCGCAAGTGTAGTTACGTAAGTAAATGTTGTGTTATCATTATAGTAAACATGCCAATTCGCACTTAACTTATTTCGAGTGCCATTCACCCAGATCGTCATGTCTTTTGTTGGCTTCAGATTCTTAACTTTAAATCGGAGCAACAAAACTTCCTGCCCGCATTCTGCCATCTTTTCATCTTCATTTTCCATAACCGTACCAACATTATCCGATTCGCTCTGAATCTCAGCTTTAACTTTTGTATCTTTTTTAGCAGATACATGATATCCACCATTTTTCTCTGATATACAGGAGTTTTCCCCAATTACAAGCGTCACCGGGGCTAAATTATCCACTCGACTTTCTACTTTATCCGATTTTTCTTTACTGTCTGGCACAATGGCTTTCTCTAAAAGCTCCGTCTGATTATAGGGATATTTCAATTGATCATATTCCTTTTCACTCATGCTCTGGCTTGTCCCATAAATAATCGGAGCTACATTTTTATTTTCATAAATGTACCACTTTCCTATCTTTTCCAAAAGCTGATACCCATCCACTTTTGTCTTAGAAACGATATATCTCTCACCCATAAATCTCTGATAAATCAGATTTGGTTCTTCAGACTGCATTAAAAAATTCCGATAAGGCTGTTCCAATCCAAATGTATTTTTACGGAAATTCTGATATATTTCATTATAAGAAGACGAATATATAGAAGAAATATACTGGTCTATATTCCATATACGATTCAAATTTGCCGCATTTTCATCATCACTGCCAAGTTGTATACTTCGATAAAATCCTCCTTCTTTTTTTGCCATATTCGTCACTTTCTTTATAACATTTCCTATTTCCGTATCTGTTACTTGTTTGTAAAATGTCTTATTCAACATCTGCTGTTTTTCTTTGCTATACTCGTGATTGAACAGTCCCAGAAATAAAGCCATGGAACCTGCTAAAATGAATGTTGTTCCGCAGACCGCCCATTTTTTTCTTTGATCTTTTAACGGTAAACAAGGTCTATATACTCTTCCTAACAGTTCGCGAAACATACCTGTTGCCAGATAGCATCCTAACATAATCTGAGATTCCATCATCAGAAGTGTCCATAATTGCTCCACTTGCTCCTGATTTCTTCCATTATAAATGAGTTGCATCGTCACCACATATGGGATACATCCCACCCAGGAAAATTCCGATTGACTGATTCTCTTCAGATACTCAGCAAGCATATAACAAAATAGCGGAATTAACGGAATCAGTGCTTTATCTCGGAGATAAAGTCCTCCATTTAAAATATATACAAAGATTGGCACGCTTGAAACAATTGCTACAAGCCAGGCCATCACACAATTGCTCCACTTCCGACAGAACATCGTCGCAATCAGAATCGTCAACATAAGCGTTCCGAATCCCAGTCCATACGGCGAATAAAATACTCCTTTCAACCGCAGACTCGGAAAAAAAAGCGCTTTTAAAATTTCAGACACATTTCCGCTTTCAATAATTGTAGACACGCTTTCTGCTGATGCTCCTGTTCCAGAAGTCTCACCGACACTTCTTCCAAGCAGTGCAAACGCTGTAGGCACAAGAAGCACTCCACTCATAAGCACTGCGATCAGGATCGGCAGTAAAAACTTTACACCTTCCACCAAGAAATCTCTTACTGTAGCTTTCTTTTTTCTTTCCTCCAATCTACGTCCATAGCAATGGATTCCATAAATAATTAATGCCAGAATCCCACCAATACTAAAGTAAAAGCTGGTCATGATCATAAGAAATGTACCCATTACAAGCAGACCGCTTTTCTCCTTTTCAAAATATCGGTCTACCCCCATCAATGCCAGCAGTAAAAATGGCATATAATTGACGAACATAATCTGACTATAAGACTGACAGATCATTGGTCCCGTAAGTAAAAATACAACTGCTGTTCCGAAACTGATCACAATTCCAAATCCTCTTTTACTGAGCCACATATACATGAAAAGAATAGACGCAATCAAGCATATAATTTCCATAACTATAACATACGTAGACATTTTCACAAAAGGAAGTACATATGACAGTAGGAACAATGGACTGTAAAGTCCATAATAAGAGTAATTATAAATGTTCTGTCCGCCACCTAAATTCGCTGCGAACTCTGGAAATAGCTGACCGGTTTCATAAAATTGCTTTCGAAAATAATCAGGAATAACGCTGTGCTGGCTAATCCAATCTACTTTTGCTCCAAATACTCCCCATCGAATACAGAAAAGCCAACAGAAAAATAATGTGAGTGCTGCCAAAATCAAATAGCAGACATTATGCAGACACTTTGATTCTCTTTTCATGCAGTTCCTCCCCGGCAGTCTTTTCTTGTGTCGTATATTCGGAGCCTCTTTCAGTCTCAACCTGTAGTTTACTTTCTTTCAGAATAAAAATCGGTCGATGCTTTGTCTCCAGATATGTCTTAGCAAGGTATTCACCCACAATCCCCAGACAAAATAGCTGCACACCACTGACTAAGAATATGATACACACCAGTGATGGCCATCCTGCAACCGGGTCTCCCCAAATCAGTGTACGCACAATGATCACCATAATCATAACAAATGCCAGCGCACAGAATCCTACCCCCATAACGGACGCCAACGAAAGCGGTGCGACTGAAAATCCAGTTATTCCCTCCAAAGAATAAGAAAATAATTTCCGAAGTGACCATTTTGTTTCTCCTGCTGAACGCTCTACATTTTGAAACTCCAGCCATTTTGTCCGAAATCCGACCCATCCGAAAATTCCTTTTGAGAAACGATTATATTCACTCATTTCCAATACAGCATCTACCATAATTCGTTTCATGAGGCGATAATCTCTTGCTCCATTTACAATTTCTGTTTTAGAAATACTATTGATAAATTTGTAAAATGCTTCGGATAAAAAGGATCGGATCATCGGTTCTCCGGTTCTACTGGCACGTCTTGTTGCTACACTGTCATATGGTTCTTCTTTTAAAATACGATACATTTCCGGCAAAAGTCCCGGCGGGTCTTGAAGATCCACATCCATAGTAGCTACATAATCTCCACTTGCATTCTTAAGCCCCGCATAAATAGCTGATTCCTTTCCAAAATTTCTTGAGAAAGATAAATATTTACATCTTGAATCTTTTGCATTTAACTTTTTCAATGTTTCTAAAGTTTTATCACTGGAACCATCATCTACGAAAAGAATCTCAAAAGATACATTCGACATTTCTTCCATAACATGCTGCATCTCCCGATAATATACCGGTAACGCTTCTTCTTCGTTAAAACATGGAACCACAATACTAATCAAGTCCATTTTTCATACCTCCACTAGTTCTACTATTCAGTATGCCCAAAGTTTAACATTCGTCTCTTAAGAAAATGCATAATTAAATCTTAAGGTTTATTAAGAAGATTTTTTATTTTTTCTAAATTCCTGTATAATATACCTGTTGAAAGGAGTGATTACTATGGATAACACTTGTATTCTAGTCGTAGATGACAACCCGGAAATACGGGAAATTATAAATGTTCTGCTTAGCGGAGAAGGCTTTGATGTGCAGGAAGCAGAAAATGGAAATCAGGCACTTACTTTAATTGAAAAGCAAAATTTTGACTTGATTATTTTGGACATTATGATGCCGGGGCCAAGTGGCTATCAAACTTGCAGGAAAATCCGGGAACTAAGCAATGCACCCATTCTATTTCTGAGTGCACGCACAAAAGAAAGTGACAAGACGCTTGGCTTTTCCAGCGGCGGTGATGATTATCTTGAAAAACCATTTTCTTACAACGAACTGATTAATCGCAGCAAAGCTCTGATTCGGCGTTACCAGATTTATAAAGGGAAAAATGATTTAACAACCCAGACTTTTACACCGACATCCAACGAATCTGAAAATTTTACGAATACTAACGCCTCACAACAACATCGGCTTCTCATTTTTCATAATCTTGAAATCGACCAGACTCTACGGGAAGCACGAAAAAACGGACATCTTCTGGAACTGACAGAAACTGAATATTCTATGTTGGAACTACTTGTTCAAAATCAACATCAAACCTTTTCCGCACATAGACTTTACGAGGCAGTCTGGGACGAACCGTATTATTATGGTGCCAACAATACAATCACCGTACATATTCGAAACTTGCGTTCCAAAATAGAAGATGATCCAGGAAGTCCTCAATTAATCAAAACTGTCTGGGGAAAAGGCTACCGCTGTGATTAAATCTTTAAGTGAGGTACAATAATGCGCAAAAAATTTAACTGCATGAAATTACGGACCCGATTTCTCTTAATTTTACTTTTGTCTCTGATAATTTCTGCTACTATATTCGAATTACTATGGCTAAATAAATGGACGCTTGTCAACTGGACTGGAAATTTTGAAATCCTCCAATCCCAGTTAGATAATACAAATTTTTGGACAGATTTGGAAAATACCGCTAAAAACCTAACACTTCCGGAATCTTCAGATGAGAAAAATATAGAAAAAAATTTAAAACCTCTTTTCGCTCTGGCAGACAAATATACAAGCATTTATCTTTATAATCCCAAAGATGGTGCATATCTTGCAGGACAATATGCAAAAATCATGGATGAGAAACATTCCGGATTCCGAACATTTTTTGATCTTGGATATCGGTTGACAGACGGAGAGGGGGAAGATTTCAGGCAGGTCTATCTGG
This sequence comes from uncultured Dorea sp., assembly GCA_934307335.1. Classification (GTDB taxonomy): domain Bacteria; phylum Bacillota; class Clostridia; order Lachnospirales; family Lachnospiraceae; genus Dorea. The sequence continues at coordinate 33,132 of CAKRCL010000010.1, forward strand.
ATTTTCAAAATACAACTGCAGAAGTAGTGATTGTAAATTATCAACGGGCTCTCTTTATTTACCCGTATATGTTTTTTTCTCTACTACTTAGTGTACTTATATTTCTCGGAATTGTCCTTTACTTTATGAACTTGAAAATGCGAGAAGTTCTATCTTTGGAACAAGAAATCCTATTGATGTCTTCCGGAGATCTGACTCATCCTGTTCCACAGTACAGCAAGGACGAAATTGGAATTCTTGCAGATGAACTGAACCATCTTCGCGTTTCCTTAAATGAAAATATTGTAAGAGAACAAGAAAGCCGCAAAGCAAATCAAGATCTGATTACTGCACTTTCTCATGATCTTCGAACACCGCTCACCATTCTGACCGGATATCTGGAAGTACTAAAATTAGGACGTACTCCTGAAAAACAGGAGGACTATCTGGAACGTTGCCTCAAAAAAGCTTCCGATATCAAAGAATTGACAAATCAGATGTTCAGCTATGCCCTTGTCTTTGAAGAACAAGAAACTCCTGATTTTTCCTGGCTTTCTACCGATTACATTTTCCAATGCATTCAGGAAAACTGTGATTTTATCAGCCTTGCAGGATTTATACCGGACTTACAAAAGCCCGATGTAGCTGGGATTCTCTTAAGTGATAAGACTATGATTAAACGTATTTTTACAAATCTGTTCTCAAATATTTTAAAATATGGAGATAAAGGAACTGCAGTCAAGATACGTAGCTCTATCCGCAGGCAACGTTTTACTCTCACTGTATCCAATGCTATAAAACAGGAACATACGGATGTCGGAAGCAGTAATATAGGGCTTCGAAATGTGCAACGGATGATGCAGCTTATGGAAGGAGAAATGTTACTTGCCAAAAAAGAGAATAGCTTTCAAGTTATACTGTGGTTTCCGCTCAGATAGCTTCGATAAGCAATAATTATAAATGCTTACAATATTATTTTATAATTCTTATAAATAACCATGGTTTTTCATATTTTAAGTGAAATTACTATTGTTTTTTGTAATAAAATCTGCTTAACTTATAAGTAGGTGATATAAAACACACCACAAAAATCCTGAATAAAATGATAATAGTGAGGTATTAAGATGAAACCAATCAAAGAAGGAAAAGTACGCGAAATCTACGATAACGGTGACAGCCTGATTATGGTTGCTACGGACCGCATCAGCTGTTTTGATGTGATTCTTAATAACGTCGTTACAAAAAAAGGAACCGTTCTGACTCAGATGTCCAAATTCTGGTTTAATCTGACAAAAGATATCATTCCGAACCATATGATCTCTACAGACGTAAAAGATATGCCTGAATTTTTCCAGAAACCTGAATTCGACGGCAACAGCATGATGTGCCGTAAACTTGAGATGCTCCCGATCGAATGTATTGTTCGTGGTTATATTACAGGAAGCGGCTGGGCAAGCTATAAAGAAAATGGAACAGTATGTGGAATCAAACTTCCGGAAGGATTAAAAGAATCTGACAAACTTCCTGAGCCAATCTACACACCTTCCACAAAGGCTGAGATTGGTGATCATGATGAAAATATTTCTTACGAGCAGAGTATTGCACACCTTGAGAAATATTTCCCTGGAAAAGGTGAAGAATATGCTCAGAAACTTCGCGATTATACAATCGCTCTTTATAAGAAATGTGCTGACTACGCATTAACACGTGGTATTATTATTGCTGATACAAAATTCGAATTTGGTCTTGATGAGAATGGCAACATGGTACTTGGTGATGAGATGCTCACACCTGACAGTTCACGCTTCTGGCCAGCAGACGGTTATGAACCTGGACACGGTCAGCCATCTTTCGATAAACAGTTTGCTCGTGACTGGCTGAAAGCAAATCCGGATAATGACTGGACACTTCCAGACGAGATCGTTCAAAAAACAATCGACAAATACTTACAGAGTTACGAGATGTTAACCGGAGAAAAATTAGCTTAATAAAAAACTCTGACTGGATTTTATTCCAGCCAGAGTTTTTTTCTTTAAATTTTAAAGAAACTATTTTTACATAGAAATCCATCCAAATGCATTTGCTACAGAACTTGCCAAAATAATCATGGCAAAAATCGGGCAGAGATATTTGATCATGACTACAAATATCTTCTTTCTGCGAAATGCCCCTTCCCCATGTCTGATTTCTTCTTCTATGCGGTCTATGCCAACTACTTTTGATACAAATATGCTTGTCATCATAGCTGCGATTGGCATCATTACTGAATTTGTCAGGAAATCAAAGAAATCCAGGAACTGCATTCCAATGATTTTTACAAACGCCAACGGTCCATATCCAAGACAGGATAATGTTCCAAGGGCAATCATAATAATTCCGATTACGACTGTGGATTTTCTTCGGCTCCAGCCAATCTCATCTTCAAAAGTAGAAACTGCACTTTCTGTCAGCGCAATAGAACTTGTCACTGCTGCAAATAATACTAATAAGAAGAATAAAATTCCTACAACTGTTCCAAATCCCATATTTGCAAATACTTTTGGGATTGTAATGAACATCAGTGCCGGACCTGCCTGCAGTGTATCCGGGTCTCCTCCGGAAAATGCAAACACTGCCGGGATGATCATAAGTCCTGCCATAATTGCAATCGCTGTATCAAATACTTCTACATTTCTTGTAGAATCTTCAATGGAACTGTCTTTTTTCATATAAGAACCAAATGTGATCAAAATACCCATAGCAATAGACAGGGAATAGAACATCTGTCCCATAGCCGCCACAACCGTCATCCATGAAAAATTCTTCAAATTCGGCACAAGGAAATATTTCACTCCTTCAATAGCACCTGGTCTTGTCACAGAATAAATAGCAATAATCACAGACAGAACGACCAAAATCGGCATCATGAACTTTGAAACTCTTTCGATTCCATTTCTCACACCTGCATATATGATCGACAATGTGAACAAACAGAAAATTACAAAACAGATTTCTGTCGATGTTCCATTTGAAATAAATTCAGAGAAATATCCATCTGCCGCCAGTTTTGTACCATCTCCCTTTACATACTCAATCAGATACTTGATAACCCAGCCTCCGATCACAGAATAATAAGGCACGATGAGCACTGGAATGATCGCATTGATCCATCCGCCAAAACTTAGCCATCCCGCTTTCTTTCCAAATGCTTTAAATGCTCCTACCGGACTTTTTCTTGTCATACGTCCTAAAGCTGATTCGGCAACAATCATTGTATAACCGAATGTCAATGCGAGCAGAATATAGATAAGAAGAAAGATTCCTCCTCCATACTTTGCTGCCAGATATGGGAATCTCCAGATATTCCCAAGTCCTACCGAGGCACCCGCTGCAGACAGTACAAAACCAATCTTCCCTGAAAAGGTGCTTCTTTTGTTCTTTTGTGTTTCCATTTCTCTTTTACCTCTGATTCGCTCTTATTACAAATCAGACTTTCCCTTTCTCACGCCCAAGATTTTTTGTATCTTGACTTTAAAATTAATAGCAGCAAGTCATAAATACGCGTCATACACTATATATTCTTTTCACTTTCTCAGCGATACCCATGTATTCTTGATTTATCATTTGCCACATTGATTCATTTTATCATATTTATATATGAAAGTCATTATTAAGGTTTGCTCTTTAACAATAAATTTGCGTCAAAAATTATCGTTCACACTTTTTTCACAAATTATTAGCACTCACCTCTTGACACTGCTAATAATAGGTGTTATATTACAGTTAGAACAAAGGAGGGAACAAAAAGAAAGATAAAGTTCCTGATCCGAAAGGTTCTGGCACACAACACATCGGAATTCTCCGACAGTGCTTAAATATATTTTATGAATGTCTTTTGAAAGG